>NZ_JAZEZK010000016.1:0-114652 GCF_037028485.1 Acinetobacter sp. 102 | reverse complement strand
CTCTGTCACCTACAGTCGATGTAGGACTAACCAATATAATGATATTATCTCCAATATCAATTACACATTGAACTCCTTCTTGATTACCCCTTGCTGCTTCAGGTAAAAAATCTATCATTAGCCTAGTTCCACCAGCGTTATCAGGAATAAAAGGATTATTTGCAATAACCTTTATTTAAATTTTAATGATGATCATTTCCCCAACATTTTCTTAATTTTAAAAGGTAAGGTAAAACAAAAACATAAATAAGCCACCCAATACCATTGCTATCCAAGATAGTATCTTAGAGATAATTCTCTCTTTTTTTAAAAATAATGGAGCCACCCATTTATCAACATCTATTTTTTGTAACCATGATAGATACCAGGGGAAAGTTAGAGTAAATATAAGTGAGCTAATCATCACACTAACAAAAGTTGATCTTTTATAGAATTCAGAAAAATTTATCTTAAAAAATAAAATCCAAAATATGATTTCCGCTATGCAAAGTACAATACATAAATATACATTTAGCTTAACTTTTGAATTAGAAAAAAATAATGGTGTTAGTATCCAAAAAGGATATATAAAACCCAGCATAAGCCTAAAACCATATAAGTCGTGCTTACCATCCAAAAAATAATATCGAGGAAATATTAAAAAATAATAAGAAGCCAATAAAAAGTAAATTAAAATTCGAACTTTATCAAAAGAAAAATTATCTTTATTACGTATATACACTTGCTTCAATATACAAAATCCAAGCAAATATGCTAGATAAAAATATGTTATATACCAAATAAATAGAGCAATATCATCTACATTAAACCCAGTATAGCTATATAATTCAATAGAAAGTCCTAAATAAAAACCAGAAAAAACAAAGATTAGCCCAAAAGTTGAAAAACCTTTTAAAATAATAGCAAAAGGAGAATCTTTTTCATTTAAATCTGAGTTCATAATCGTTTTCATCCACCTCTTATTTTAGGCCATCTAAATAACTTTATTCTCTAAACTCAGTACAGGTTTGGCACAACCATTTCTATTTTCAATTTTTAGAATCAAAACTAAAGCTGTGTATAAGACTCTATTTTATCTTAAAATAAAGATGATATCTTTCATCCACCACAACGAGCGGTTCAATTGCTGCCTCCCAGATTTTTGCGCCTTGCCTTTGCGCTTCTGATAATTCATTTGAGCTTATTGCTGTTCTAATAGCAAATACAATATCCATAAATTGCTGTGAAGATAGTCCATCAAATCTGATTTGCTCAAAAAATAGCTCTTCTGTAATTTTTTCATAAAGCTTTGGATGGGTATCCTGAATTGCTCTTGTGATTAAACTACGAAGATAGAAATTAGTAGTAGAATTACAATCAAATTCTGTCCATTGATAGCCAAAAGGTTGTTTCTCATTAAACCCAACTATATAAAGCATCCCCATATCAGCAATCTCATGATTATATTTTGCCTATTGATCATAATCCAATTTTCAAACTAGTCGATCTCCTCGCTATCCTTTACAATCACTTCTTTTTGTTCAGCGCAGCGTATTTTGAGTAATTCCTCTCCCCAATTAAAACGTGGACTAAAAAACCGCCATATCCAATTGATTGCGATGGGTGGTGCTGTGGGTACAGGTCTGTTTTTAGGTTCAGCTCAGGCGATTCAGTCCGCAGGCCCTTCAATTATTTTAGGCTATGCCATTGTCGGTTTGATCGCATTCCTGATCATGCGACAAATGGGTGAAATGATTGTTGAAGAACCTGTCGCGGGTTCGTTCAGCTATTTCTCACAAAAATATTGGGGAAACTTTGCTGGCTTCTTGTCGGGTTGGAATTACTGGGTGGTTTATATTTTGGTGGCAATGACTGAGCTGACAGCGATTGCTAAATATATCCATTATTGGTGGCCACATATACCTGCATGGATCTCAACTTTATTTTTCTTCATTGTCGTCACCTGCTTAAATCTGGGCAATGTAAAGTTTTACGGCGAATCCGAGTTCTGGTTAGCCATTATCAAAGTTGTTGCCGTCATTTCAATGATCCTGTTTGGTTTGTACCTATTACTGACCGCTGGAGCTGATTCGACAGCAAGCTTCGCCAATTTATGGCAACACGGTGGCTTTTTTCCGCATGGCTTCTCAGGCTTGTTTTATATGCTGGCCTTTTTAATGTTTGCCTTTGGTGGCATTGAATTGATCGGTATGACCGCAGCGGAGGCAGAAAATCCAGAAAAAAGTATTCCTCAAGCCATCAATCAGGTGATTTTCCGAATCTTGATTTTTTATGTAGCGTCGCTGGCGATCATCATGTCATTGATACCTTGGAATCAACTTGATCTGGGTGGTTTGGACAAGAGCCCTTTTGTGATGATTTTCAGTCAATTGGGAATTGATTGGGCCGCGCATTTACTCAATTTTATTATTTTGACCGCAGCACTCTCGGTTTATAACAGCGGCATGTATGCCAATAGTCGTATGCTGTTCGGGCTTGCAGTACAAGGCAATGCACCTAAGATTTTTGCTAAAGTCAGCAAGCAAGGCGTGCCAATGCCAGCGGTGATCTTTTCTTCAATCTTGATTTTTGGCTGTGTATTACTGAACTATTTTGTGCCAGAACAAGCGCTAAGCCACCTGATGTATATGGCTGTCGCTGCCTTGGTTCTAAACTGGGCGATTATTAGCTTTACCCATTTAAAATTTAAACGGGCTATTCGATTAGAAGGCAAAACTGTAAAATTTCCAGCCTTGTTCTCGCCACTTAGCAACTATCTGGTTCTCGCCTTTATTGTCATGATTCTGTACATCATGTGGACCCAAGGCTTTAAAGAGTCTGTGATTCTAATTCCTGTCTGGATCATGTTTATGTTTGGATTATTTAAAGTCTTGAAATGGAATAAATCACTTTAAAGCATGACCACTCATTCGCATCTACAGGATTCAACACGAATACGCTGTAGATGCGTTATCTGCCGATCTGAAGCATAAGTTTCGACATCTTAGGCCTGATTTGTTATCAGCTAACTCAATTTGCTACTATAGTGCTGTCCCCTTTATCACTCAATCCAATGTCCGAACCTCAATTCTCTCTTAGCGATTATCTCTCAGCGGTACAGGAAGTCATTCGTCTGTCTTTTGATGAGCCTGTCTGGGTCAAAGCAGAGATTCGGAATTTAAATATTAAAGGCGGGCATTACTATCTTGAACTGGCTGAAAAAGAACAAGATACCGATAAAGTCATCGCAAGCTGTAAAGCCACGATTTGGAAATTCACTGCGGCTAAAATGGTGCTCAAGTTTGAGCGCGAAAGTGGTATTGAACTATCAAAAGATTTAAATGTCCTGATTAAAATCAAGGCTCGTTTTGATCCTCAATATGGCTTTTCGGTCAATATTGAAGATATCGACTCAAGCTTTACCTTGGGTGATATAGCAAAGCGTTATCAACAGATTCTTGCGCGATTAAGCAGCGAAGGATTGGTTCAGCTTAATAAACAACTCCCCGCCCCATTTGATATTGAAAATGTACTGGTGATTGCTCCGGAAAATGCAGCAGGTTTAGGTGACTTCAAGAAAGATGCCGATGCATTACATAAAGCAGGTGTCTGTCAATTTGTTTATCACACCGCGACTTTTCAAGGTAATACCGCCGCACACAGTATTATGGAGTCTTTAGGCTCAGGGCTACGCCAGTGGGCAAAAGATTATACCCTACCGCCAGATCTGATCGTGATCATTCGTGGTGGTGGTGCAGTCAACGATTTAGCTTATTTAAATGACTATGATCTGGCTGCCCTGCTGTGTAAACGCAAAGTCCCGATCTGGGTGGGTATTGGACATGAAAAAGACCGAACCATTTTAGATGAGATTGCACATCGTTCCTTTGATACACCCAGTAAAGTCATTGCAGGGATTCGGAATCTGATCGCAGAACGCTCACAAGATGTCGTCAATCATCTACAAACCATCAAACTACTGTCTCAACATCAAATTACCGCCTATCAAAGCCAAAATGATCGATTGATGAGTGTCATCAAATCACAGGCTGAGAATCAAATCAGCACCAGTAATTTACACCTTCAAGTTGCTAAATCAACCCTGCAATATTTTGCGAAACAGCAACTTAAAACAGCCTCGACCCAAATCGAAGCCTTGATGCGGGAAACATTACTGCAAAATCCCAAACATGTTTTAGCCAAAGGCTATGCGATTGTGCGTAGTGAAAACAAAGCAATTCGCTCTGTGCAACAAGTCGGCTCAAACATTGCGGTTGAAATGCATGATGGTTATATCCATGCCAATGTAAGTCATATCAAAGAGGTCATTGATCATGAGTAAAAAAGAATTAAGCTTTAAAGACGGTTATAGCCTGCTCAAAAAAAATGCGGCGCTGCTCGAAGCTCAGGAAGAGCCTGATATTGATAACTTAATGAAGATTGTTGAGGAGTCAATGAATGCATACAAAGCCTGTAAATCACGTGTAGATGCAGTGCAACAAGCATTGAATGAAACCTTTAAAGAGAGTTAATTTTTAGTATAAAGAAGTCAGTTTGATCATGAATCGTATGAAACCATGACAAGGCCGCAAAACGATGCTGCGCGGACTCAGCCTTTTTATTTTAAATCTTAAACACTTACATAAACGAAGAAGTGTTGTAGCAATCGTACTGACAACACCTTCATACGCGCTTGATTTACGACACAGACTTTAAATGTCTGCCATCGGTTCAAACATCAAAATTACTGAGCCTTACGCTCTTTATTCACTAGATATTCAACAACTTGAACAACTTTATTATCCCCGCCTTGGACGATATATTTACCATTGACTACAACAGCTGGAACGCCCGTAAGTTGATATTTTTGCGCCAATTGGTTTGATTCTGCAATTTTTGCTGTAATCGGGAAAGAATCATAGCTGCTATTAAATTTAGCCTCAGGAATGCCATATTGAGTAAAAAACTTAGCAAAAGCCTCTTTTTGTAAAACCTTTTCCTTACCTGAAAAATTGATATGGAATAAAGGTAAATGGGTACGTTTACGCACACCTAAAGCCTCACTCACATAATATGCACGCGCACCTTGTTCCCACATCGGGTTCATTGCCGCTGGCGTACGCAGAAAGTAAACATCTTTCGGAATGGTCTTTAACCAAGATTGCATATGTGGTTCTAATTTAAAGCAATAAGAACATCCATACCAGAAAAACTCTCTCACTTCGATTGTATTGGCTGGTGCTGATGTTTTTACTGGATTTTGAACCACGGTATAATCTTTACCAGCAACAAAATCTGCGGCCATGCTCTGTGTTGAACATACGGCAACGATTGCCGCTGCGCTGGTTAAAATAAAATTTCTCATTAAACTTATAGCTCTTACAGTCACTTTTAAACGAGGTAATATACGCATCAAAATAAATATTTTAATTAGACATTAACCCCGACTTAATGATTACTCATTTAAAAAATCCCAAACACTTCGCAAAGTGAATGGGATAACGATATAAATATTTCACTGGAGGAATGTATATCGTGAAGCTGCTATTTTTATCACACCCTCACCATTAAAATAAATATTACATCACAAAAATAAACAAATTCGTCTGTTTAATTAACTTTACGCGCTATGGATGAACAATTCGCTAGCATATTCGTTTCAGCATCAATAACTTTCGTTTTTATATCCAATAAACTTAACATGGTTGGAAATAAATTATCCTGACTCAATACTTCATTTTTTTGATTCAACAAGCATTTTATCTGCTCAGGATTGGACTGTTTCCAAAGTGCAGAAAACCACATGATCATCGGAATATGTGTTTGTTGTTGAGGTGCAATCATATAAGGGGCTCCGTGTAAATACATCCCACTTTCACCTGTGGATTCCCCATGATCCGACAAATACCATAAGCCTGTTTCATACTGTGTATTCTGTTTTAAAGTTTCAATCAGTTGGCTCAAGATATAATCGGTATATAACAACGTATTGTCATAGGTATTTTGCAAAGCTTCACGGCTACATCCTTGAATAGCATTGGTATCACATGTGGGCCTAAAAACTTTAAATTGGGGTGGGACGCGCTTGTAATACGCTGGACCATGACTGCCTAATTGATGCAATACAAGCAAACGAGGTTGTGTATCCCCTTGAGGAATAGATTTGAGATAAGATTGCAAACTATCAATTAAAATCTCATCAAAACATTCTCCGCCCTTGCACCATTTTTTCTGAATCGGTTCTGCAATCTTATACATCTCAACCCGGTCACAAACACCCTTGCAACCAGAATTATTTTCAATCCAAGTGACCTGATAACCAGCACGTTGCGCAATATCAAGTAAGCCCTCTCTACGAATGGCTAAGCGCTCATCATAGGATTTACGTGGCATCCCTGAAAACATACACGGAACAGAAACAGCCGTTGCCGTACCACACGAACTCACTTTAGAAAAATTCAAGATGTCTTGTTGAGCCATTTCAGGATTAGTGAGTTTGTTATATCCATTTAAAGAGAAATTTTCCGCTCTTGCTGTTTCACCCACCACAAGTACCATCAACTTAGGTAATGCATTTTCCCGTTGAAAAAGCTTCGCATCTTCACCATAACTGATGAAGGGTTGGTTCTTTTTTGGCGCCTTCTTTTTGTAATATGAAACAAAAGAGCTAATCATATTTTGTGGCGAAATCATTCCTTTTAAACTGCGATTTTCACGGAAAATAGCTGCAAAATCGACATAAAAAATAAACAGCATAACGATGACAATAGATAAAGAGACAACAGCAGTTAGAATTTTTTGAGTAAATTGAAACATAAAGGGTTTCGCTTCATGTCTAATTTTAACCACAGTAACAACAAAAATAGGCAGAATGATCAGTCCAAACATCCAGACCAAAAGATACCAAGACCAAAGATCTCGTGCTTCTGTAAAGTTGGTTTGCATCAGATTCTGGATTTGATCAGAAGTAATCCATACACCAAGCGAAGTCACAGTGTAGGATGCAAATCCACCAATTAAGATCAGACCAATCGCAATGGGTTTTGCTGTCCAGCGCCAGTTAAAAATCTGAAATATAAAATTATATGTAAAGACCACAACCAACACAGAAGCAATCAAAAACAAAAAACTTTGGATACCAGAATAAGGGGTTAGGTCTTGAATTTTGATAAAGAATGAAAAATTTAAAAACAGACCTAACCAGATTGCCAATATAAAATTAAATGTTAATAATGAAACATCTCTTCCAAGTGTTTTTTTAAGCCAAAGCATTTTAAAATCCCGAAAACCAGACACCCCAGCTTTTTTAAAAAATAAATAAAAATTAAAACCCGAAAAATAAATCATTCTACTTAAAAAATTATATCTCAAATTCAATCTATTTTTTTAATATGACAAAAATGTAATTTACCCGTCATATTTTAAAAAATTAAGCATTAAATTAAATATAAGAGTAAATAAAACACTTTATATCCCTATTAATTTAACCATGATTATTTAATGTACTCCATGCAGTGTAAAAAGTCGGAATAGCAAAAAATTGGCATAAAAAAACCACATCTGAGGATGTGGCAAAAAGTGTAGCGATGCTTGTTCGGCTTTACTATGGCTCTAGAATAGAACTTTTTGCTTAAATGAAACTGAAATGAAAGCATCATGCTTGGGCATTCTCATATTGAATATCATGCTCTTCCCTCAGGCCTGTGTTAGCGCTCATGATGATTGGAAAGCACAAGCAAGAAAAAGCCCTTGTTATTACAAGGGCTATCTGAGTTTAGCTAAAGTAATCACAGCTAAATAGATGCTTAGCGCACATTTTTAAATTTCAATCTGGCTACCCAGTTCCACTACACGATTGGTCGGGATTTGATAAAAATCACTGACTGGACTGGTATTACGTTGCATTGAAATAAATAAATGCTCCCGCCAAGGTGCCATGCCATCCCCAACACTATGCATGATACGTTCACGTGAGATAAAGAAGCTAATCTGCATCAAATCGTATTCAAACTCTAGCTGTTCATAGGCTTGAGCCAATGCACGAGGCACATTCGGTTCATCTTTAAAGCCATAGAAAATTTTGATGCGATAGAATTGCTGATCTAAAGTTTCAACATGAATACGCTCTTCTTGCGGGACAAAAGGAACATCTTCAATTAACACAGTCGCCAGAATATTACGTTCATGTAACACTTTATTGTGCTTAATATTATGCAACATGGCATGTGGAACCACATTCGGCGTACCTGTCAGGAATACCGCATCTCCTGGCACACGATGTACATTATCGCCAATACTTCTTATGAATAAGTCGAGTGACAATGTGTCATGTTCAAGCTTGGCAAAAGTGAGCTCTCGACCTCGCTTCCAAGTCATTAGAATGATCATTGCTACAGCACCAATTAATAATGGCACCCAACCACCTGAGAATATTTTTAAAGATGCAGCGGCAACCAAAACTGACTCTAGAATGAAAAATGGAATAATAAGTAGAAATACCTTCGGTAAGCTCCATTTCCATGCATAGTAAATAAAGACAGCGACCAAAATCGTATCGCACAGCATAGTTAATGTGACCGCTAAACCATAAGCACTGGCAAGGTTTGAACTGGTCTGGAAGATTAAAATTAGAATTAAAATTGCAATCAGTAATAGCCAGTTTAGAAAAGGCACATAAATCTGCCCTTCTTCTGAATCAGAAGTATGTTTAATCCCTAATCTTGGTAAATAACCCAATTGAATTGCTTGGCGTGCCAAGGAAAACACCCCAGAAATAACCGCTTGTGAAGCAATCACTGCAGCCATAGTCGCCAAGATAATCATTGGGTATAGCGCCCAACTAGGCACCAATAAATAAAATGGGTTTTCAATTGCGGCTGGATTACGCAGTAATAACGCACCTTGGCCGGCATAGTTTAAAACCAAGCAAGGTAACACGACACTGAACCATCCAAAACGAATCGGACGTGGGCCAAAGTGTCCCATATCAGCATACAATGCTTCTCCTCCAGTGACCGTTAACACCACGGCTCCCATGATAAAAAAGGACTGGACTGGATGGGTAAAGATAAACTGTATTGCCCAATGTGGACTCACCATCCCTAGTACCACAGGTGTTTGTATCACGCTGGTAATACCTAAAATGCCAAGTGACAAAAACCAGACTAAGGTGATTGGTCCAAAAAACTTACCGACAAAGGCTGTGCCATGTTTCTGCATCAAAAACAGCGTGGTCACAATCACAATTGCAATTGGCACAATGAAGGGATCAAGCACATTGGTGGCAATGGATAAACCTTCTACTGCAGAAAGAACGGATATGGCTGGGGTGATAATCCCATCTCCAAAGAATAAAGATGCCCCGATAAAACCAATCGCAATCAGATAAATTTTTTTTGTTTCTGATAATTTTGCTTTACGCAGGTTCAAGGCCAATAATGCCATGATCCCACCTTCACCATTATTGTCTGCACGCATGACAATCGCGATGTATTTAATACTGATGATCAGCATTAAGCACCAGAAGATAATCGACAAAATACCTAATACATTTTCAGGTTGAATCCCCAAACCATGAGCCGCATGGAAGGATTCCTTTAATGCATAGAGAGGACTTGTTCCGATATCTCCAAAGACCACCCCGAGCGCTGCCAACGCTGTGGCAGGCAATGCTGCTTTTTTTGTAGTATTTTGCATAATGAGCTTTCTTTAACTGTTATAGGGCAAGACTTTGGTCATTTATTTTCTTTAAGCATATGCTCTATTTCTCGCGAAGAATACCCTCTCTCTTTAAGAATCTGAACAATAATCTGCTGTATTTCTTTCGATGCACCGACATATTTCTCAACCAGCACATCCACGCTATACCCCATGAGTATGTCTTTTTTATTAAGAAGCAGGTTATGAAAATGATTGTCTTGATCAGATGTATTAAAGAAACCCATTAACCTATCCATAAGAATGATTGCAAAGTGTATTTTAATAAACTTAAAAAAATGGCCGCGTAAAATTTGCGTAAATTTTTAGGCTACGTCATCTAAGCACAACATGTCCAAGTTCTCCTAAAACCACATTCGAAGATCTAACTTTAAGAAATAAATTTAAGTTTGGGTTACTTTGGCCAGATAGTACTGAAGCCGGCATTCTAGATGCTTGCTTTTTAATAGTTGAACTTGTTCGATATCACACAGAGTAAAGAGGATGGTCTTGGTTCATATTCCCAATTTAAATGGGATTAGCGCAGATAAGAAAAAAGCCCTTGTATTAACAAGGGCTTAATTCAAAATTTGGCGGAAGCGGTGAGATTCGAACTCACGGAGGACTCACACCCTCGTCGGTTTTCAAGACCGGTGCATTAAACCGCTCTGCCACGCTTCCATGTGCGTAAGAATACAAAGCTTGCCCTCTTTATACAAGAGAAATTTAATTGCAATGTATTCAAATGCATAATGTTTCATCAATTTTAGAGTTTTGCGGCTAATTCAGCACCATCTCGGATCGCGCGCTTGGCATCTAACTCTGCTGCAAGCTTTGCCCCACCAATAATATGATAGTTCGCCGAAGTGTTTTCACCATCTTTAGGCATTAAATCTTTTACTGACTCTTGCCCCGCGCATACGACAATGGTATCTACACGCAATAATTGATCATGGCCATTATGCTCTACCCATAACCCTTCATCGGTCACTGCTTTATACTGCACACCACGCAACATACGTACAGCATGTTTTTTCAATTGCGCACGATGTACCCAACCAGAGGTTTTACCTAAACCAATTCCAAGCGGCGTAGTTTTACGCTGCAATAAATAAATCTGACGCACTGGAATTTCAACTTCTGGACGTTGCATTCCACCTTCAGAGATATAGTTAGGATCTGGATCTACACCCCACTCACGTTGCCATTCTGCTAAGGGTTGCGGCTGAGGTTGGTGTGGTGGTTTTAATAAGAACTCGGATACGTCAAAGCCAATCCCACCTGCACCAATCACCGCAACTTTATGCCCAACTTCTGCGCCACGTAATACTTCTGCATATGACAACACTTGAGGCGCGGTACTGCCTTGAATTTTTAATGCACGTGGTACAACACCTGTTGCCACAATTACTTCATCAAAACCTTCACGTTCTAACTGCTCACGACTTACACGAGTATTTAAACGGACATCTACACCCGTTTGTTTCAGTTGCACTTTAAAATAACGAATGGTCTCATGGAATTCTTCTTTACCAGGTACCACTTTCGCCAAGTTAAACTGACCACCAACATCGTTATTTGCTTCAAATAAAGTTACGGCGTGACCTCGACTGGCAGCAACCGTGGCAGCAGACATACCCGCGACACCACCACCGACAACAGCAATACGCTTTGGTTTTTTAGTTTTGATATAAACCAGTTCTGTTTCATGACACGCTTGTGGATTAACTAGACAGCTGACACGTTCATTTTTAAATGCGTGATCTAAACACGCTTGGTTACACGCGATACAGGTATTAATTTCATCCACACGATTGGTTGCAGTCTTATTCACCCAATAAGCATCTGCCAAGAATGGACGTGCCATTTGCACCATATCCGCCTTGCCAGAAGCAATAATCTCTTCAGCAACATCAGGCATATTAATACGGTTTGATGCAATCACTGGAACAGAAACATGCTGTTTTACAGCAGCGGTATAATCCACAAAAGCGGCACGCGGCACAGAGGTTACAATCGTAGGAACACGAGCTTCGTGCCAACCAATTCCTGTATTTAATAGCGTAATTCCTGCTTTTTCTAATGCCTTGGCAACCACAATCACTTCTTGCATAGTATTGCCATCATGTACTAAATCAAGCAAAGACAAACGGAATGCAATAATGAATTTTTCACCCACTTTAGCGCGAATCGCTTTGACAATTTCAACGGGGAAACGCATACGATTGTCAATATCACCGCCCCAACGGTCAGTACGCTTATTCACATGACTGCTGAGAAACTGGTTAATTAAATAACCTTCCGACCCCATGATTTCGACGCCATCATAACCTGCTTTTTTAGCCAAGCTCGCGCAACGTGCATAATCATTAATCGTTGCCAATATCTGAGAATCAGACATTTGGCGTGGCTTAAATGGGTTGATGGGTGCTTGAATCGGAGATGATGAAACCGAAAATGGATGATAACCATAACGGCCAGAATGCAAGATTTGCATCAAAATTTTTGCGCCATGCTTATGTACTGCATGGGTAACTAAACGATGATGAGGAATATCCGCCAAGCTATTCATGGTTCCGCCCGCAGGGAGCAACCAGCCCTGACGGTTTGGAGAAATTCCTCCAGTAATGATCAAGCCTACACCGCCCTTCGCCCGCTCACCAAAATAAGCAGCGAGTTTTGGATAGTTAAAGAAGCGGTCTTCTAAACCTGAGTGCATCGAACCCATTACCACACGGTTTTTAATGGTGGTAAAACCCAAATGTAATGGCTTTAAGATATTTGCATAGCTAGTCATGGTATTCCTTCTCTAATTTTGGCTTTGCAACTTGTTGCATAGTACTTTAATACTTTTTTGTTGATTTGGGATGACTCTATCTAAAAATTTAGCTGTTGAAAGTGTCAATTTGGCTTAAACCTACTTAAGCTTCTGCTACATCTTCTATAAAGATTGCTTAATTACAGAAGAACGTCGACATAAAAAAGCAGCCACAATAATAGTGACTGCTTTTATTTAACCTAAAACATTAAGCTCCGACTTATTGATAGTCTTGATAGTCGCTTCGGCTTATTCTCATACAGACCAATGCTGCTCAATTTAATGTTGTTGATTACCTGAATAAGCTAAGCGACTTTTCTGTACTTTCATTTTGAATGAACTCATCACAATACCCATACAGATAAAAACAGCACCAATCAGGATATTGATAGTCAGCGGCTCATGCCAGATCAAAGAACCAAAAAATAGACTGAGTATTGGAATACACATAATCGAAATTGAAGCCACAAAAGTATCCACCTGACTGACAATCCAGTTCCAAAGCACAAAGGCAAAACCCGTTCCTACCACCGCAATATAAAACAATGCAGACTCATTTAAAGGATTTAGCCAAACTTGTGCATCGACAGGTTCGAACAATAAGGCCATGGCAAACATTAAACTTCCACCAAGTAATAGCTGCCAAATGGTGAGTTTGATTTTGTCATAAGCCGCAAAATTCTTTTTGATGTAAACCGTCGATAATGCCCAGAAAAAGCCTGAACCAATGAGTAACACCTGTCCCAGCAATGACATATTCATATGCACATGATGTAATTGCGGCCATAAAATTGCGATGAGTCCTAAGGTTCCTAAAACGAGCCCCAAGATTTTCTGGGTATTCAACCTTTCATTTAAAAAATAATGCGCTAATACAGCAATAAAAATCGGCATGGTAAATACCAATACAGCTGATAAACCTGAACCCACAAATTGCATTGCAAAGGTCTGCGTGGCATAAAAACCAAAACAGATCAATACACTTAAAATGATTAAGGGCTTCCACTCAGCTTGCTCAGGCAAAATGGATTTTTTTAAAATCCGTTGTATCAGCATTAATGTCAATGCAGCTAGAATCAACCGTGTAGAGATAAATAAAAATGGTGGAAACACTTGTAGGCTATGTTTGACCAAGCCCCATAACGAACCCCATACCAAACATAGCAACGCAATGGCACTCACGACTCGAATATTCACGTGTTGTACTCAACCGATAAAAAGTAAGCTTAGTGTATAAAATAAATGACATCATGAATAATGCTATGTTTTAATAGATACATCATTTTTTTTGATGCCCAATTCAATTCATTCTTTTTGATAGCACCTTTTGAATTGAAATATTGAGGACTTGCCGTGAATATTGATATTAGCGATATCCGATCATTTGTGACTGTGGCCGAGCTGAAAAGCATTACTGCCGCGGCAAATAAGCTCAATTATTTACAGTCCAATATGACTGCGAAAATTAAAAAGATTGAAAATCACTATAAACGCCAACTGTTTATTCGTAAGCCCAAAGGTGTTGAACTGACCGAATCGGGTATGAATTTATATGCCCAATACAAAAAGATGATTTTTACTTGGGAAGAAACTGAAAATAAAATCTATCAGCAAGAAAGCGTTTTGCGCTTTGGCACCAATACCAGTCTAGGCGGGATGCGTTTCTACCCTTCCTTTAGTCAGCTATATGAAGCCTACCCTGATCTTTCCATCACTATGAAAACAGGTCCAACAGGTTACATCGAGGATGAGATTTTAGCGGGCAATTTGGATATCGCTTATGCCCTAGGACATCCTAAACATAAAAATCTGCAATATATTCAAAAAGCGGATGATCAATTGGTGATTATTGGTAAAAACATGATCAACCATGACAGTCTGGAAGAATGTCTGAATCATCAAAATATCCTGCTGGCTTCTGAACAATGCTGCTACGCCACCACCTTAGACAGCATCTACACAGACTATAACCTTAAAAAGGGTGAACTCACCCATATTTACGATCATGAAGCTCTAATTCACTTTACCCAATTAGGTATGGGCATCTCGATGATTGCCAAATCTTTGATTGAAAAATATAACATCCAATACTATCGCGAAACGCCTGAACAATATCGGGATATCGGTCTTTATCTAATTGCACGTCACGATCATGTATTTACCCCAATTGAGAAGCAATTTATTGGTTTAAATGATTCACTTTAACTAAGACACTTTTTTATAAAGAGTGCTTGCAATCTCTTGATGTACTTTTCACTTGAGACTTTTTAAAGTTCAGGGTCTGTTAACGCCTTATTGTGAATGCTTATCGTAAAACTTTATATTTTTCTGATGTTAATCTATTTTTCAAATGAAAAAAAAAGAATTCCTTTCCTAACAGAAAAAAAATCGATTTGAAAAGTGATATAGTACGGGACGTATAAATTCTCTTTGGTCACCGAAGTATTAGGGTGCCTATTTCGAAATAGTTAGGACTAGCAATGACTGATAATGCAACGATCTTGCAGCATGTACCAGTAGGTAAAAAAGTTGGGATTGCCTTCTCTGGTGGTTTAGACACTTCAGCAGCTTTATTATGGATGAAACAGAAAGGTGCAGAGCCTTATGCATATACTGCAAATCTGGGTCAACCTGATGAAGATGACTATGATGCTATTCCAAAGAAAGCTGAACAGTACGGCGCAGTCAAAGCTCGATTAATCGATTGTCGTTTACAACTTGCACTTGAAGGTATTGCTGCAATTCAATGTGGCGCGTTCCACATCAGCACTGGCGGTGTACCTTATTTCAATACCACACCTTTAGGTCGTGCAGTGACAGGTACAATGCTTGTTACCGCGATGAAAGAAGATGACGTCAACATTTGGGGTGACGGTTCAACATATAAAGGCAACGATATTGAACGTTTCTATCGTTACGGTTTATTAACTAACCCTGCCCTAAAAATCTATAAGCCTTGGCTAGACCAAACCTTTATTGATGAGTTAGGCGGCCGTGCCGAAATGTCGCAATTCTTAATCGACAACGGTTTTGACTATAAAATGTCAAAAGAAAAGGCATATTCAACTGACTCAAATATGTTGGGTGCAACGCACGAAGCCAAAGATTTAGAATACTTGAATGCAGGTATTAAAATCGTAGACCCAATCATGGGCGTTGCATTCTGGAAAGATGACGTTGAAATCCAACCAGAAGAAGTGAGCATTACTTTTGAACAAGGTATGCCAGTTGCATTGAATGGTCAACGTATCGAAGATCCAGTTGAATTCATTCTTGAAGCGAACCGTATCGGTGGTCGTCATGGTTTAGGGATGTCTGACCAAATCGAAAACCGTATTATCGAAGCGAAATCTCGTGGTATCTATGAAGCACCAGGTATGGCTCTGTTACATATCGCTTATGAGCGTTTGGTGACTGGTATTCATAACGAAGATACGATTGAACAATACCGTATTAACGGTTTACGTTTAGGTCGCCTACTTTACCAAGGTCGTTGGTTCGATTCACAAGCATTAATGCTTCGTGAAACTTCACAACGTTGGGTTGCTAAAGCCATTACAGGTACGGTGACTTTAGAATTACGTCGTGGTAATGACTACACCATCATGAACACTGAATCTCCTAACCTCACGTATGAAGCTGAGCGTTTGACCATGGAGAAAGGTGATTCAATGTTTACGCCAATGGATCGTATCGGTCAGTTAACTATGCGTAACCTCGACATTACCGATACCCGTGCAAAATTGGGTATCTATACCGAAACAGGTTTGCTTGCAGTTGGTCAAGGCTCTGCAATTCCTCAATTGGAAAACAAATCTAAATAAAAGATAGGTAAATTAATTTACCTATTTGAAAGGCTGAATATTTCTATTCAGCCTTTTTTATTTTATCCAAGAACATACACACGATTGTATCATTGCATTAATAGAACAATATGTCGCAATTAAAGACTATTTATCGTCATTATGAATCGATAATATAAGCATTAAGCAAAACACAATAATTTGGGAGATGAAAGATGAATGCTTATCTACATCGTAGTGAAAACCGTGGTCATGTCAAAGCAGGCTGGTTAGACACCTATCATAGCTTTTCATTTGGTAGCTGGTATAACCCGAAATATATGGGCGTCAGTGCGCTTCGCGTGATTAATGATGATACGGTTGCTGCACATAATGGCTTCGGTACCCATCCCCATGACAACATGGAAATCTTGACCTGTGTACTTGATGGCACCATTTCCCATAAAGACAGCATGGGTAATGAAGGCCAGATCAATGCCGGTGAATGGCAGTTGATGAGCGCTGGAACTGGGGTCACCCACAGTGAAATGAACAAGCATGATAAAGCGGTGCATCTATTACAGATTTGGATTCAACCGAATGTACAAGATGCTGAACCAACTTATCAGCAAATTCAGCTGAATCCGAAAGATCATCCAAACCAATGGCACTTGATTGCTGGTGATGGATCTGCGCCAATGTCGATCCGTCAAAATGCTGAAGTGAAAACTGCAGTCATTGAGAAAGATCAACATTTAGAGATTACAGCACAGAAAAAAGTAAACTATGTGCATGTGATTTCAGGCGAAGTAATGATTGCCGATCATTTGGTTAAAGCAGGCGATGCTTTACTATTTGATGAGACTGCAACGATTACTGCATTACAAGACAGTCAAATGATTTGGTTTGACCTACCTTAAGCTCGGTTTAACGTGTACCTCTTACCCTCAAAGGGGTACACGTTTTTTTTTAATCATTATTGCTACGACTATCACAACCGCTTGAGTCTGAACTCAAGTCTGCATTAGAACCACAATCATCTATACGTTGATCATTATTGTCCTGAAATGAATCACAGTTCGAAGTTGTGGAAGAATAAGGATAACTATAATCAGATGTATCCTGTGTAGCATCTGTTTTCTTTGCGAAGAACACTAATAAAACCAAACCAATCACGATGACCAAAATAATAAACATCAGCATCACAATCCCCTATTGCTCCTCCAATCTTTATTTCACTATAGCCTAAATTTCATTCAAAAATAATCGGCATTAAAAAAGCCCGATTAACGGGCTTTTCTACAACCTTGAACATTTTTAAAAACGATCTAAACCGTTTCGTTCGTTGTTAGCTGTGTGTTCAGGTTGTCATATCTTTGTTCATTTAGGCAAGATTTCTCTTAAATCCCAAATAGTATATGACTTCCTTATTGATTAAATTAGCACCAATAGTGGGTTAGGTCAAGTCGCTTAATTTTCTAAAAATAAGCTGGAATAAAAAAAGCCCTGAATCTTTTCGACTCAGGGCTTTGGAGTTTTCGTAACTTCATTCGAAGCAATAAAACCTAAAAATCTTGGTAGGTATATCCAGACTCGAACTGGAGACCTCTACGATGTCAACGTAGCGCTCTAACCAACTGAGCTATACACCTAGAATGAGAAGCATCATATTCATTTTTTCTCAGCTTCACAAGTTTTTTTGTGACTGTTTCAGTGCAATCGCACAGTCTTTAAGCAAGCGCTTAAATTCTTCAATATTTGCACCATCTTGCTGCTCTAAAAAAACAATTTGTTGATATAACACAATCGCTTGTTCAAACACCTGTTTATTTTCAACCTGACTTGCCAAACGCTGCATCCACACTTGAAAAGTCTCTGCGTGTTGTTTATGCAGATTTCTAGGTAGTTGCTTCTGAAACTTAAGTACAGCTCTTTGATAATCAGCTTGCTGCCTTGTTTGCTTCCACCAATAGATACCCACGTAAACCATCAAAATAGCGAATACGCCAACAATCAACACAATTGCATATGCATAACTTGAATCCAGACCTAATCGAGATAACCAGTTCTTCTGTTTGTTTGCATCATAACCAACGACTTTACTTTGCCATTGATAACTTAAATAATCACTCCAAATCCGCATATTTTTTAGAAACTTAAACTGTTGCAAACGCCAAGCTTTACTTTCATCTCCCCATACAGTTTGATCTTGTGCCAAATAATCCTGCATGCCCGTATCAATTCGTTGCGGTGCAATCATGGCTGTTGGGTCAATTCTTTTCCATTTTCCATCTAGATAGACCTCACTCCAAGCATGTGCATCCAGTTGTCGAACCTCCCAACTTTGCCCATCAGGCGCCAGTTGACCACCTTGATAACCCGTCACTACCCGTGCGGGAATACCCGCATAACGCATTAGCATGACAAAACTAGATGCATAATGCTCACAAAATCCTTTCCGACTGGAAAACAAGAATTGATCTATACGATCCCCACCTAAAGTCCCAGGCATCAAAGTGTATACAAAGCCATTCTTTCGATACCATGACAGCACTGATTGTAGATATTGTTCAGGTTGCTTCTGACTTTTTTCAAACAGCTCATGCGCCAATTGCTGTGCTTTAAGATCCCGTCCCTCATCAAACCTAAGGTTTAACTCAAGTTGACGTGCTGACAACAAAATAGGCTCTGCCGACATGCGCCCCAACCACAACATCTGTATCGGTACATTGCGCTTAACTAATTTTGTTGGGCGAATACTATTATCTTGATACAACTGCAAATAACGTTCTTGCGGAATCGAGTATTCCAAACCCATGATCCAATTGGCTTGTTCATCTGCTGCTAAATATTGATAAGGTACGCTTCTTTGGGTGGACTGCACATTTTTAATTTGTTGATTAAAAAAACTACTGGTCCAAGTCGTTCCATCATATTGATCTAAGACTAAAGCTCTCCAGTACAATTCTGGTCTGCTTGGAAACTGCGACATATCCGCCACCACCCGAAAAGCCAATGCTGAAGATTGCGATAATTGCGCAATATCTCCAGGCGACATCCGGTCACTGATTCCTGTCGTAGCTTGATCCTTCTGAATTGGAACTGCCCAGAGCGGTGGCAATCGAGGGAAGAAAATAAATAAGATGAGAAAGAAAGGAATTGCAATGCCTACAAATTTAAAAATTTGCTTCACATCTTGTTTAAGTTGATTTGATGATAGTTTCGTTTGATTAAACAATCCCGTCTGTATCCGATACAAACCCAATAAACACATCACAAAGGCTGTAAATACAATCAGTGCCATCCAAAAAGCTTGGCTATGTAACAATAGGCTGGCACTGACAAATAGAGCAAAATTAAAGACAATCAATAAATCACGGCTGTTTTTAGCTTCTAAACATTTGGCAAATAAACAGGTACTTAAAAAGGCGACGCCCGCTTCTACTCCAAGGATGGTTTGATAATTGATATAAACGATACCTAAAGACAATAGAATAAATAACACCAAGAACCATTTAGGAAAAGGCACCCAGCTCTGTTTACGATATCTGCGAACCAATAACAGCCAAACCACCGCCCATAATCCAATTAAAGCAGCAGGTGCGAAAGCGGTCTGCCCAAGTAATACGAAAGCCAAGACAGCTAAAACACAGAAGTAGATTTGCTTAGTCATCATTATGCCTGCGCTAATAAAAGTTTTGCCTTAATTAACTGAGATTGTCCCTGCCCACTTTCCAAGCGTGCATGCGGCAAAATAAGTGCATAATCATCACCTAACTGTTCACATTGCTCGACTAAACCCATCATAAAGCTTAATTTATCTTCATGGCTTTGAGCTGGGATCTGCTGATAGTCAATTTCCAGATGCTGGTGATTCGCCTGAGCTTCAAACATTTTAATCAGAAATCCCTGCCCACGTGCGACCTGTTTCCACGCCACATTTTGATAAGAATCACCGTGTTGAAAGCCACGTAACTCTTTAAACTCATCTAAGCTATCTTGGGCAGAAGTTGGCTTATTTTTATGTTCTTTCTGCCAGTCATAGCCCTTGGGGGCAACCCAGACTTTATGTTTTGGATATAAATAAGTCCATGCTCGGACTAATCCTAATGGATAAGTAGAATAAATTTTAACGGCACCAAATTCATAAAGTCCGCGTTTGTCAGCCATAACTGCAAGCTCAACACTGTGTTGTGTCTGATCTATAAAAACCAATTGCTCTTGAGTTTGCCACTGGATTCTTAGATAACGTGCTGCTCCTATGGGTTGTTTAAATAGCAGCTTTAAAATAATTGCTTGATCGACTTGTCCGACTTCTGGCATCACAACATCAATTTGTAAATCATGTAATTGCTTAAAGGTCAGATAAAAACTAATACAAAGAATGGCACTAATTAAAAAGCAAAATCCTAAAATCAGATTGTTTGCATAGTTAATTCCAGCAATAAAGGTAATTAAAATCAGGACCAGATATAGAAAACCTTGTTTATAGATAAAAACCAAAACGTCCTTTTGTCGCAGGGTTTTACTGCGATCCACTTGAAAACGTTTTGCGATCCATTGATTAACCTGTTGTTTAAGTCCAGTTTGCATAGTCTGTACTCACCTACAATGTATCAACGGACTGCAACAGCTGTTTTACCTCCATCTCACCTAAACTTAAACGATGCGCAACCACAGCCACAAATACCGTTTGTACATCATCCGTGGTCACGAAACTACGTCCTTCAACCAACGCATAAGCTTGTGCTGCCGATTTCAGTGCTAATACCCCGCGTGTTGATAGGCCATGGCGTTGCTTACGTGTTTCAGCAGCTAAGTCTAAAATATAATTGAGTACGGCGTCACTGAGGAAAATCTGTTTTGCCAATTCACGTAAATGTAAAATATCGGCTTGGTTAAACACAGCATCTAATTGATGAATCAGAACTTGACGTGAGCTTTGTTGTAATAATAATTTTTCTGCTTGACGAGATGGATAACCCAATGACAATCGCATCAAAAAGCGGTCTAGTTGAGACTCTGGCAATGCATAAGTTCCACTTTGAAAGAGTGGGTTTTGCGTAGCCAAGACCCAGAAAGGTTGTGGCAATTCATAATGCACGCCATCTACCGTAACAGCCCCTTCCTCCATCGCTTCCAACAAAGCACTTTGAGTTTTGGGACTACAGCGATTAATTTCATCTGCGAGGAGGATTTGAGTAAAAACAGGACCTTGCTTAAATTCAAATACGTGTTCTTTCTGATTAAAGATATTGATGCCAATCACATCACTGGCCAACATATCATTGGTAAATTGAATTCGCTGAAAATGTAATCCTGCCAAACGCGCCAAGGCACTGGCTAAGGTTGTTTTACCGAGTCCAGGTAAGTCTTCAAACAATACATGACCACCTACCAGCAAACAGGTCAGTGCCAGTTTGGTTTGTTGCGGCTTATCTAAAATGAGCTGATTGACTTCAATTAAAAATTGCTCAATCTTTTGACCAAAGCTTTTAATATCTTGTTCTAATGCTTGGTTTTGTCGTTTTTTGTCTTGAATTGAAGCCTGATCCGTGCCCCACATAATTTTATCCCCAAAATAAAACAGTGTATGTTTCAACATACACTGTTTTGGTTTTTTTTCAACGAAATCAATTGATTTCTAGCAAGGGCATTTTTTCATATTACCACCCGCAGAAGGATAACGTGCATCGATACAGTGACGATAAAAAGTCTTGGCATCCATAGGCGTTAAATCAGGATGATGTGCTTTCATATGCTGCACATAAGTTTCATAATCTGGCACACCAACCATCAACCGAAAACTCTGCTGCAAACGCTGCCATAACACAGCAATACGCGACCAATTCTTAGGTGATAAAAGTAAATGTTTTTGCGACATGATGGTGAATTTAATAATCTTCACAATCACTGCGCTGCCTTGTCGAGCAATTTTAAAATCCATCGCTACTCTCCTTTGATGCTATTCGCAGTCATCGGGGTTTCTGAATAAACTGCTGGTGCCTCGTTCACTGTTGGTGTAGGACTCGCCAATGCTCTGCGGACAATACCAATCGAAGCAATGATCATCACAATCGCAACAATCATAAAGAAGCCACACAGTGCAGCATTGATCTGATTTGACATCACAATCGTTTGCATTTCAGCAACGGTTTTGGCTGGTGCAAGCACCTCACCACGCGCAATTGCATCCGAGAAACGATTCGCTTGTGCAAGGAAGCCAATTTTTGGATTTTCATGGAAAATCTTTTGCCAGCCCGCAGTCATTGAAGTAATGAATAAGAAAATCGTCGGGACGATCGTGACCCAAACATACTTCTCTTTCTTCATCTTGAATAAAATGACGGTTCCTAAAATTAAAGCCATCGAGGCAAGAATCTGGTTACCAATACCAAATAACGGCCACAATGAGTTAATCCCACCAAGTGGATCAACTACACCTTGATACACGAAGAAGCCCCAACCTGCCACTGCGACAAAAGTCCCGACCAAGTTCCCAAAGAATGAACTCGATTGTTTAATCGCTGGAACCACGATACCGACTGTATCCTGCACCATGAAACGACAAGCACGTGTACCCGCATCTACCGCAGTTAGAATAAATAATGCTTCAAACAGAATCGCAAAGTGATACCAGAACGCCATCATTGAGCGATTATTAAAAATCTCTGAAATAATATGTGCCATACCAATTGCAAATGTAGGCGCACCACCTGTACGAGACAGGATTGAACTCTCACCCACTTCCTGAGCCAATAAGGTCAACATTTCTGGACTCACCACGAAACCAAGATTACGCACAGCTTCCGCAGCGGTCTCTACCGAGGTCCCTAAAACTGCTGCTGGTGCATTAATTGCGAAGTAGATTCCAGGATCGAGTACTGTCGCACAGATCATTGCCATGATGCCGACGAAAGACTCCATCAACATGCCACCATAACCGATCATACGAATATTGACCTCGTTATCGACCAATTTAGGTGTTGTGCCTGATGCAACCAAGGCATGGAAACCTGAAATCGCACCACAGGCAATGGTAATAAAGAGGAAAGGAAATAAACTACCCGCAAATACAGGGCCTGTTCCATCAACAAAGTGGGTCACTGCTGGCATTTTCAGATCAGGCATCGCGAAGATAATCCCAATCGCTAAACCTGCAATCACACCAATTTTAAGGAAGGTTGATAAGTAGTCACGCGGTGCTAATAACAACCAAACTGGTAAAACAGAGGCGATAAAACCATAAATGATCAATGCCCATGTCAATTGAGTACCACTCAGGGTAAATAGCTGCCCCCAATAGGGATCTTTTGCAACATCCCCACCATACACAATTGCCGCCATCATCAGTACAAAACCGACAATCGACACCTCTGCAATTTTTCCTGGGCGTAGATAACGCATATACACGCCCATGAATAATGCAATAGGAATGGTGGCTGCAATACTGAACACGCCCCATGGGCTATGCGCCAATGCTTTCACGACGACCAGTGCTAGTACTGCAAGGATAATGATCATGACCCCCAGCGTACCCAGCATCACAATCACACCCGCAAAAGTACCGAGTTCTTGTTTTGCCATTTCGCCTAGAGAGCGACCATCACGCCGTGTGGAGATAAATAAAACCAGAAAATCTTGTACCGCGCCTGCAATCACCACACCGACTAAAAGCCATATTGTGCCCGGTAAGTAACCCATTTGTGCTGCGAGAATTGGACCGACTAAAGGCCCTGCACCGGCAATAGCTGCAAAGTGATGACCAAATAGAACAAATTTATTAGTAGGAACATAATCCAGACCATCGGCAAGGCGATGAGCTGGGGTTAACCGTTTAGGATTTAATTCAAAAACTTTGTTTGCAATAAATAAACTATAGAACCGATATGCAATGCTATATACACATACTGCGGCAAGAACTAACCAGACCGCATTGACATGCTCACCACGACTAACCGCCAATATCCCAAATGAAATTGCCCCGACAATGGCAACCAAACTCCATAGGAGTTTTGAGGGAAGTGATGACTTTGCTTGTGTTGTCTCCATTCAAAAAACCTCTCAAATACATAACGCGTGGTTATTTAGATTTCCCTTTCCATATTTTCTGTAGAAGAAATATCTTTGTAAGTTTACCTTCTAGCTTCAATTATTTATCTAATACTTTGGCATAAAAAAAGGGATGATTGTTTAATCATCCCTTCGATAATTGTATATCTTGAGTAGCTTGGCTACTCATTCACAATTATGCACGTTCTAGGTAGTCACCAGTACGCGTATCTACACGAACACTTTCTTCTTGCTGTACGAATAATGGAACACGTACTACCGCACCTGTTTCAAGCTTCGCTGGCTTACCGCCACCGCCAGAAGTATCACCACGTACACCTGGATCAGTTTCAATAATTTTCAACACAACAAAGTTTGGTGGATTTACGTTCAAAGGTACGCCATTGAATAACATGATCGTACATTTTTCATTTGAATCGTCCTTTAACCATTTCGCAGCATCGCCCATTGCTGTTTTATCAGCAGCGATTTGCTCGAAAGATACAGGATCCATGAAGTTCCACATTTCGCCATCGTTGTAGAGGTAATCCATTTCTACTTCTACAATATCAGCTGCTTCTAAAGAATCACCTGATTTGAATGTTTTTTCTAATACTTTACCAGAGCGAAGGTTACGTAATTTCACACGGTTAAACGCTTGACCTTTACCTGGTTTTACATATTCATTTTCCATGATTGAACATGGGTTGCCATCAAGCATAACCTTAAGGCCTGCTTTAAAATCATTTGTAGAATAATAGGCCATGAAAGGCGCACTCCAAACTTAAAAATCAAATCTTATGGGCTTGTTTAACATTCATATTTGGTTGCGGCACAGGAGATTTTTTCGACGATACAAGGCATGGATGGTGAAATTTAGTTATTCTAAATGAACCATACATAACGCAGTAGCTACAAAAAAATCTCCCTGTCCCGTAGGGTTATGGCTAAAATTTCCTCATACTTCGTTATGAAACTTGGCAAGGGAATAGCCATTCCCTGCGTTTCACGCCTCGCATGATTAAATTTTAACCGATAACGCAATTCATATATGAACGTTAAACAAGCCCCAATGCTAGACTAGGCACACAGCTGCGGCTAACACTATTTTTACGTATGGCATGATAAACTATTTACATCAAGAGCAAAACTGGCAATCACAACTCAGTGACCTAATTACTGATCCTTTAGAGCTGTTAAATCTGCTTGAGTTATCTACCGATCAACTATTATCAGGGGCAATCCTCGCCTCTGAACAGTTTAAATTGCGCGTGCCACGTGCATTCGTCGGAAAAATGACCATTGGCGATCCGCTTGACCCTCTGCTATTGCAAGTCTTACCCCATCATCTCGAACTGGAAGAACATCCTGAGTTTGTGACGGATCCTTTAGGCGAAGAAGCCGCAAATCAAATGGCGGGGGTTTTACATAAATATCAATCACGTTTTTTGCTGACCTTAACAGGTGCATGTGCGATTCACTGTCGCTACTGTTTCCGTCGTCATTTCCCGTATCAGGAAAATCTTCCTAAAAATGACGATTGGTTAAATATCAAACAGTATATTGAGCAAAATCCACAAATCAATGAAGTGATTTTGAGTGGTGGTGACCCCCTTACGTTAAACAATCGAAAAATTTCGTTGTGGCTAGAACGAGTCGCATCTCTCCCTCAGATTAAGATATTGAGAATTCATTCACGGGTTCCTATTGTGATCCCGAATCGTATTGATGAAGAGCTGATTTCTATATTAAAAAACAGTAGGCTACGTATTGTAGTAGTGGTACACTCAAATCACGCAGCTGAACTTGATGATTTCACTTGCTCGAAGTTGCTACAGTTGTCATTCCAGCATATAACCGTCCTAAATCAGGCAGTTTTGCTCAAAGGTGTGAATGATTCTGCAGAAACTTTAAATGCATTGAGTAGCCGTTTATTTGAAGCACGAGTAATGCCCTATTACCTTCATGTTTTGGATAAAGTTAAAGGTGCTCAGCATTTTGATTTAAGATCTTCAGAGATAGATCAGATATACAGTGATGTATTAGCGAGTTTACCAGGATATCTCGTCCCGAAACTCGTCAGGGAAATTGCGGGCGAAAAAAATAAAACACCGCTTTTTGGGGTTCAAACATTCTGAGATTGATAACACAATGATGAATAATGCTTTTTCGGATATTTTTCAAATTCCAACAGTCTTAAGACGGGACAAACTTAGCTTTTGTGATACCAATTCTAAAAGCCTGAATGAATGGATTTCAAATCTATCCATTATGCAGTTGGGCGATACCTCCAAAGCACTATTTGCAGCTTTATTAGAGCTGAGTGAACTGGAATGTTCGGAAACTTTACGTTTTGACTTGGTTCAGGTTCTGCACCCAACCATTGAAAATGTTTTGGGAAGTCTGGAAAAGAACTTTTTCAATCAGGGCGTGATTAGTTCAGATCGTAATGAACATATTATTGAACTGGCCATGTTACTGCGTTGCTACTTCGCTGCAATCTATATCAATATTGTGCGTCGCAGTAATGACCAGCTTGATCAGCAAAAGTTTTCTATTTTCGCTCTGAATCAAAAGAAAAATCTGCAAACAGCAAGAACACTTGCCACCTTTCAATCGTTACAGCAACTGACCCAATTACTCTATCAACAACATATGTTGTATAGCGAGCCAGTTGCTGGGCAGTGGTTAATTGCCCATCAGCTCTATGATGCAGCAGTGACACATAAATATCAGCATACCAACTTAGATCAGTCTCAGGGTAAACCAAGTTCGATTACCAATATTACTCAGGCCTATGCTCAACTGATCTTGATGGATATTTTTAATACCAATCAAATTCGCCAATCTGAAATACAGGCTCTGTTTCAGTGTAGTTTTGACTGGGCAAAAATGGTTCAAATTTTGGCGAAGGAAACAGATTTAACCAAGTATGTAGTAGATACCAGTAAAGACCATCCGCCGATTTATAATAAAAAACAAAGTTCTGGCTTCAACCCAAACATCTTTATCAGCACACATAGTTTGTTGGATCATGTCACAGCAACACTGCATAAAAATGCAGAATATATTTCTAAAAATGAAAAAATCTATTTAACCCCAGCACTGAAATTTCATGTGCAAACTATTTTAGGTACAACTGCAGAACGCCGTCATGAGCGTTATGAATACTCAGCGCAACTGCATATTTGCTTTGGTTTACTGACTGCGCACTTCTATCTCTCCAAAGCTAAGAATTTCGCAGAGACCTTATTGCTAGACCACAGTTATGGTCTACAAAATGAATCGAAGTTTATGTCGGCTTGGGACAAAAAAAGTGCTTCTGACAACCAAGAGTCTGCGATTCAACGTTTAAGTCGTGAAAGTAAAGCCGTTTATCAAGCTGATATTCTAGATATTAGTGTCAATGGTTATCGTATTAAGTGGTCTGGAGAAGCACCAAAGAATCTAAGAACTGGCGAATATATTTTAGTCAAAGAAACATCACATGGGCATTGGCGTGGAGGCGTCATTCGTTGGCTCAAACAATCAAGCGAGAAAAGTCTAGAACTCGGTTTAGAAGTATTAGCACAAGAGATCTTCCCTTGTGCTGTTCGCATACAGGCTGATCGACATATCAGTAATTATCATCCAACACTTTTATTAAAAAACCAAAATCTGGATGAAACAAAAACAACTTTAATTTTACCAGGTTCGCAAATTTTTAGAGAACATCAAGCTGTTCATTTAAGATTGGGGAAAGAGGAAGTCAAGGTGTATTTATTAAACGCACAATTAATTACCCAGAGTTTTGTTCAATTTGAATTTGAACTGCTAAATGATGAGGAACTTCCGGTTCTTCAAAAATATATGGCACAAAAAAATATGGACACAATTGATCAAGATTTATGGGAAGCATTAAAGTGAGAAATTCTTTACTGTCTAAGAAACTCAAACGGACAGAAACCCGTTTACTAATTATTGACGACAATCAACTTCGTTATAATCAAATTGCCGCGATCTTTAAGGGGCAAGATCATCAAATTCATGCCACCTTATTAGATGATCTTAAAACATTTGAAAAACAGTTAAATTTACCCTGGGATATTGTGATTTTTGGTCGTGCTTATGACTTAAAAATCGAACAAACCCTATCCTTGATTCAAGCTTCATCGCAGCCAAGCTTACCTGTGTTGTTACTGGAACCTGATGACTATAACCATGATCACTATCAGACCTATATTCACAAAGGCATCTATGATGTTTTGAATCTTAAAGTACCTGAAACGTTCTATATCAGCATGATCCGTGCATTGTCTTATAGTCGTCTGGTTCAAGCTGAACACCGCTTGCTCAATGAACTGGAAGCAGCGCAAACGCAAGCTCAATCCTTAGTCGCAGAGACGCATAAAGCTGTTGCCATTTTACAAGAAGGTATTCACATCAGTGCCAATACTGAATATGCCAACCTATTTGGATTTGCGAGTGAAGATGAACTGATTGGCTTACCGATCCTCGATGTTTTGCAACCTGAAGATTTAGCACAATTTAAACTGCGCTTTAAAAAGATTTCTCAAGGTCAATTCGAGCAAGGACGTTTTGAGCTGCGTACTCAAAATACAACTGTGAAGAACAACCCATTACATCTTGAGTTTTTACCTTCAGGCAATGAAGAGGAAATTCAACTCAATATTGAATGTGGAACATCATCACAAGTAACTGCAGCACCTGCAACTGTCATTTCATCTGAGAAAGTATCCAATTTAAATAGTGCTTTACAACAGATTAATCGACAGCTGACCAATCATCCAGCCAATGCCAATGCAGTTGTGCTGTTTAGCCTGAGCAGTTGTCCAAATGAGGTTTTTCAAAGTGATTGGCGTAGCACTAAAGCTTATTTTGCCAATATCCAAAACTTTATCAAAGAACAAGTCAGCGCTCCTGTTTATCCAGTCGATAACACACTCTACGTTGCTTTGTTTCAAACTGAATCTAAGAATGTTTTAAATTCATTGCTGATCGGTTTAAATAGCTTGCAGAAACCACAACTGTTAGCAACCGCTCAACATACCTTCCCTTTGCATCTTAAATTGGGTTATTGCGAACTTGCACAAGCCATTCCAGATGAAGCGGTTTTTGAGCAAGTCCTAAGTAAAGCATTCACTACGGCTTTACCAGTATTCAATAGTCCAAAAATTGATACTGATATTGGTTTAACAACCGAACACATTCCAACAAAAGTCCAGTTAAGCTTGTTACAAGAACTAAAACAGAAACTGGATATCGGTGATATTCATCTTAAATATCAGCAGCTTTATGATAAACAAGATCAGCATACACATACTTATGAGGTTTCTGGCGGTTTTATCTATAACAATCAATGGCAAGACTTAAGTGATCTAGCCGATCTTAAAGATGATGTTGAATTATCAGTTCAACTAGACCGCTGGATTCTTGTTGAGGCATGTAAGCAATTACATAACTTCATCACTCAATATCCAAAAGCCAAGCTGATTGTCAACCTCAATCATCATGTGTTATTGAATGATCAAAAACTCCCAGAGTTAGTTGCAAAATTACTCACTATTATTGGCAGTAAACAAGCACACCCATTAATTCTGCAATTTTCTGAACAAGCACTGCAACAGAACCTATCGCAAGCACAGCCACAAATTGCCTTGTTGCGTCAACATGGTGCTGAAGTTTCGATCCGAGGTTTCGGTGATTCACTTTATAGTGACTCGATGCTGCAACAGATTGATGCTCAATATTTGAGTCTACATGGCAAATTGACCAAAATGCTTGCCTCTGAAAAAGACATGGCAAACTTACAAGAAAAAATCCTGCATTTTATTGGCCAAAAACCTGTGGAAATTTTCTTGATGGAACTCAATGACATGAACCTGTTTGCCAATGCATGGAATGTTGAAGCACGTTTTTTACAAGGGAACTACTTCCAGAAAAAGCTTGATCGCTTAACCGATGTACAAGACCAATAAGGTCTTGTACACCACTGTCTATATACATTATCGATAAAATATAGGCACAAAAAAACGGGCATATCGCCCGTTTTTTCTTTCTTGATATTAACGTTTGACAGAACGTGACATACCAGAGAAACGTTGTTTGAATTTGTCGATACGACCGCCAGTGTCCACATTCTTTTGTTTACCAGTATAGAATGGGTGGCAAGCTGAACATACGTCAAGGTAAATTGTTTCTTTACCAAGAGCAGAACGAGTTTCGATTACGTTACCACATGAACAAGTAGCAACTAAGTTTTCATATTTAGGGTGAATATCGGCGCGCATGGTCGATGCTCCTATTTAGTAAGAAAGGCTTAAGCTGTTATCGCAATTGATCACTCTCAACTTGAGGAAAGCAAAGTGTTTTCACACTTGCAGATCAACACCACAACAGACCATTTCTTTTGACTCACCGAGACTCTAAAGGTCAGAGCAAAGCCAACAAGTGCCGAAGATTATACGCCAAAAAATTAAATTTTGCGAACTATTCCTGATTTGATTTTGACCAACGATTCGCAATCATCCCACAAACCATCAACTGAATTTGATGGAAAATCATAATTGGCAGTACGATCATACCTAAAGGCTGCCCGATAAACAGGATTTGAGCCATTGGCACCCCGCTCGCCAAGGTTTTCTTGGAGCTACAGAAGAAGATCGTCACTTGATCAGCATGATTAAAACCTAACCACTTAGGTACATACAACGCAAGCAACATCACGAGAGTCAATAATACCGAACATGCAAATACCAGATACAACAAGGTTAAACCACTGACCTGATGCCATAAACCTGCCACTACAGCACTACTGAATGCCCCATAAACCACCATTAAGATCGATCCCTGATCGAACGCTTTGACGATACTAGGGACTTTGACCATATATGGAAAAACATAAGGACGTAATAATTGCCCTAAAATAAAAGGCACCAGTAGTAACAAGGTGATTTGAATAATTGATGTGGTCGGATCAAAACCATGTTGGCTTTGTCCCAAAATAAAATAGCTCACCAAAATCGGGGTAATAAACATCCCGATAATATTGGAGAAGGATGCGCTACATACAGCGGCTGCCACATTACCCTTAGCCATCGAAGTAAATGCAATAGAGGATTGTACTGTTGATGGCAAAAAGCACATAAATAAGAAACCCCAATACAACTGCTGCCCCAGTAGAGGTTCCAACACAGGTTTAGCCAGCAATCCAATCGCAGGAAAAATCACAAACGTAAAAGCAAACACCAAAGCATGCATTTTCCAATGCAGCATCCCTTCAACCACGGCTTCACGTGATAACTTAGCGCCATGTAAAAAGAACAGCACAGCAATTGCGACCGTGGTTAAAATATTAAAATAATGTGCAATCTGACCTGAGACGGGTAAAAAAGTCGCCAGTACTACCATTGCGATTAATAATATTGTAAAGCGGTCCACTGCCAGTTGCTTCAACATAACTTATCCCTATCTACTCACTAAAACTAAAAAGCCCAATATGATGTTGTTGATCATTTGATCGCATCATCATACTGGGCTATATAAATAAAGCTAGGGCTTTAGATTAGAAATCTTGGACTCAATAGACCAAAGATTAATTATTACGTGCGTTTTGATCCTGTTGAATCAATTCAACTTTATAACCATCTGGATCTTCAACAAAGGCAATCACTGTAACACCACCTTTCATTGGACCCGCTTCACGTACGACTTTTCCACCACGTGCTTTGATTTCTTCACATGCTTTATAAGCATCATCAACACCAATGGCGATATGACCATAAGCATTACCTAAATCATAGCTGGCTGTGTCCCAGTTATGCGTGAGCTCAAGCACAGTGTTGTTTTCTTCATCGCCGTAGCCAACAAAAGCCAAGGTAAAACGCCCTTCTTCGTAATCACGTTGGCGTAGCAATTTCATACCAAGTACCTCAGTGTAGAACTTCAAAGATTGTTCTAAATTACCTACTCGTAGCATCGTATGTAACATGCGCATAGTTATTCACCTGTCTGTTGAGTTGTTTGGTTTTCATGATCGCGTAACAGTTTCGCAACCCATACCACTAAAACTAAAATTGGAATACCAATTAAAGTCGTCATTAAAAAGAAATTCGGATAACCAATATTGCTGACAATCGTTCCTGAATAACCACCCAATAATTTTGGTGTTAAAGTCATTAATGAACTGAAAATCGCATATTGAACTGCAGTAAATGATACGCTGGTTAAACTCGATAAAAAGGCAATAAATGCCGCGCCAGCTAAACCTGAAGCTAAATTATCGACAATAATGGCAAAATATAACCATAACGAGCTATAACTTTTAATCACCTTACCAGACAATTCAACCATACCTGATTGAGCTGGATCAACCACAGTAATCGGTTGAATATCCACATTTAAATCCGTCTCTGCATGAGATGCCGTATCAACCCGATATTGTCTGCTTGCCAACAATTCACTGCCCGTATTGTTGGTTAAATTAGCCAAAGCCATAATGGTCTTGGTCGGTGATGCTTGCAAAATTTTGCCATCAATCACACCTGTGAATAAGCCATTTTGATCAACTTTCGCTACAAATTCCTGCCCATCTAATGTTAAAACGACAGGACGTTCTGCATTGAGTTGCTCAGCTTTTACACCGGCTAACTGACCTTTGATTACCAGACTTTGTTTTAACTCTTTCGGCGTGAGTTGATCATCACCACTCATTGGTAGCAGTTGAATCTGGGCGTGTTGCGCATTCACCAGATAAGGAACTTCAAACTGAGCCTTCGAGTCTGCTTGGTTTTGATATTGAGTACTGACCTGAACCGTATTTGCTTTAGCTAAGACTTCATTTGGGACTTGTAACTTCCAATATCCCACCTCGTCGGTCTGCACTTGATAATACTGAGCGCCCACTTGGACTTCAACCTGATCCAATGGCTTGCCAGATTTAACTAAACCGATAAAGATCAAATTGGTTGAGCTTGCCAATACTGCACCAACGAACATGAGTTTCATAATGTTCATACGTTGCGCCAACAGGCCACCTAAGAAGCCACCGACCAAACTAAATATTACACCATAGATTTTGACCGCTTCAGCAATCTGCTCTTTACTAAAGTTTAGATCTTGATAGAACACATTTGAAATCACCCCTGCAATAATGTCAGAGATACGAAAGAAACCAATTAACAGTAATAAAACCAATGCTAGTTTAACGCCATAGCGCTTGAAGAAATCCAGAATCGGTGCGACCCATGTTTCTTTCGCCATTTGCTGATTGACAACACCCATTTTAACCAGCCCAAAACCGATCAATAAGGCAGTTGCGGTTGCAGTTAAAAAGCGCAGCGCTTCTAAACCAAATAATGCAGCGGTGTCTTTAATTGCTGCTGCCTTGGCAATGGCCTCAGTAACGTTACCTGAATAAATATAGCTCACCACAAAAGTTGCAACCGCGATAAAAAACACAAACACCAAACGGTAGTAATCCGTGGTTTTATAATGTTTATAAACGCGATTCACTTGCGGTTCACGAACACATAAGGTGGTGATAATACCTACCACCATCACTGCGGCCATGGTTAAATAGGTATATTTCCAAGCTTCATAGATGTAATTACCTTTGGCCGTTCCCAAATAGGCTGCCAAGAATAACGCTCCTGCACCAGCAACAATCATCCCAATACGATAGCCCGCATTGTAAGTTGAAGCCAACACAGTTTGCATTTCAGTTTCAGCCAACTCAATACGGTAAGCATCAATCACAATATCTTGTGTTGCAGCTGAGAAGCCCAGTAATACTGCACCAAATGCCATTTGGATTAAATAGCTTTGACCAAGCGCAGGATCTGAAAAAGCCATAATACAAATTGCACAGATAATTAAACATTGTGCAATAAGCAACCAAGCACGGCGACGACCTAAACTCTTGGTTAAAAATGGGACCGGTAATTCATCAATTAATGGTGCCCAAACAAATTTAAAGGAATAACCCAACGCGGCCCAACTAAAAAAAGTGACTGCACTTTTATCAATACCAGCCTCACCTAGCCATAACGATAAGCTAGAAAAAATCAATAAAATTGGAATCCCTGCGGAGAAACCAAGAAATAACATAATCAGAGCACGGCGATCCAAAAATGCTTTAAATGCCGATGCCCAACCAGAGGCTTGAGTTGTCATTGGTTATTATTTTCCATGAACATGCGTGAATGTGCTTATTCAATCGTTTCTTGCCCTTGCTTGCAAGTTGCTTTATGCAATCATTCTTTTGTTTTGTCGATAAAAAACACAAGTTCGCTTGATCTTTAGGGCTAAAACTGTATACCTTTAATTACTCAACTTTAGTTTATTTGTTGGATAGCAACAGTGACCCAAAAACTCGATCAAATGACTGCAACAACTTTATCATTAACACCAACAAACACTATCACCGCAAATATAAACTCTTTACCAAGCGCATTTGACCAGACGGACATACAAGCAACACTGATTAAAACCGCACTACGTGCAGACCAACTCACTCATATTCCAGACCTAGCTGAAATACCAAGTTCGACCAAACGCATCAAGCCGCTCAATAATTTTTTAGGGCAAGATCGCGCACGTGCCTCTGTTGAAGCTGGTATTTCATTACCCTACTCAGGCTATAATATTTTTGCTGTTGGCACGGCCGGATTAGGTAAACGTACCATGATCAAGCGTTTGCTGCAGCAACACGCCAAAACCATGCCGACACCAAATGATTGGGTCTACGTAAACAATTTCAAAAATCCAAGACAACCAATCGCGCTGCACTTTCCTGCAGGACAAGGCACCAAATTTCAAAATACATTGCAACAAGCATGGCAAATCATTTTGAAACAATTGGAACGCCGTTTTAGTGCAGAAAGTTATCACAACCGTATTGAGCGTATTCGTCAAGATACTGGAGATGTACAACAGCAAGCTTTGGTTGAACTCACTAAAGAAGGCGAAGAGCTCGATTTAAAATTAGTTTCTCGCAATGACAAACATGTCTTTATAGCAATGCAGTTACGAAATGATGAATATCATGAATTAACGCAGAATGAGCTCAATGCACTCCCAACCAAAGAACGTACAGAAATTAATTCTAATATTCGTTATATGGAGAAAAAGCTAGAGCGCTTAGGTTTACATCTAGGTGATTTAGAAGATGATGCACGCGATCAAGTTTCGAGCCTCAATCGAGATATTGCGACGCAAGTGGTCATGCCACGCATTGAGTCCATCTTAAATAAGAATAAAGAGGTGAAAGGCTTAGATTTGTTTCTAAAACACTATGCTGAAGACATTATTGATAATGTTGAACTGATTTTAGAGCAAGAAGAAGATGACTTTACCCCTGCCTTATTTAATCGTGTCCCGTCACGTTATCAAGCCAATGTGATTGTTGCCAATAAACCGAATAGCGGTGCTCCCGTTATTTTTGAAGATTTTCCAACCCACTACAACTTATTGGGTCACGTTGAGCAACTCACACATAATGGTACGATCACGACTGACTTCACTTTGATTCGTCCAGGCTCGTTGCATCAAGCCAATGGTGGCTTTCTCATGCTTGAAGCTGAACAATTGCTTGAGCAGCCGTATGCATGGCAAGGTTTAAAGCGTGCCTTAAAATCAGGACAACTTAAGCTCTCATCACTCGAACACATGCTGACCTTAACAGGGAGTATTTCAATTGAGCCAGCTTCAGTTCCGCTTGATATTAAAGTCATTTTATTGGCCGAACCTGAAATTTATTATGAAATTCTGGAAGTTGAGCCAGAGCTAGGTAGTGTCTTTAAAATCCGTGCTGACTTTACCGATACATTACAACGTAATGACAGTAACGAACAAGCTTACATGCAGTTGATTGCCGATTATGTGCAAGCTGACAAGCTCCTTCCATTTGATCGCTCTGCGCTCGCGGCTTTATTGACCGATTCAAGCCGCCAAGCCGAAGATCAAAGTTCACTATCACTCCACGCCTCAACGCTGGGTGATTTAATTCGTGAAGCGCATCATCATGCTTTTAAAGCGGATGACAAGATCGTCACTGATCAGCACGTTAATCAGGCCTTACATCATCGTCAATATCGCTTAGGCTATTTACGTGAATTGTATTGGCAAGACCTGTCTCGTGGAACACAGCTGATTGAGACTTCAGGACATCGTCTTGGTCAGATCAATGCCCTCTCTGTGATTCACTATGCTGATGTTGAGTTTGGTCTACCTTCTCGCTTGACCGCATCTGTGTATCAAGGTGGCGGTGATATCCTCGATATTGAGCGTAGTGTAGAACTCGGTGGTTCACTGCATGCCAAAGGCGTCTTGCTGATGTCGAGCTTCTTAAAAGCTCATTTCGGTCGTGAGCAAATTCTACACTTCTCTGCTGCATTAGCGTTTGAACAGAGCTATGGGCAAGTCGATGGTGATAGTGCTACGGTTGCAGAACTTTCAGCGCTTATCTCTGCGATCTGCCAAATTCCAATTGATCAGTCTTGGGCAATCACAGGCTCGATGAACCAGTTGGGTCAAGTACAGCCAATTGGTGGTGTCAATGCCAAAATTGAAGGCTTCTATGACGCTTGTAAATTGCAAGGTTTAACTGGCAAACAAGGTGTCATCATCCCGCGTCAAAATATGCAGCACTTGATGTTACGTCAGGATGTAAGCGATGCTGTCCAAGCTGGACAATTCCATGTTCATGCGATTGATACCATTGATCAAGCTTTAGAAATCTTAATGGCACGTCCAGTCGGAACCCTTGATAAAAAGGGTCGCTATAGCAAAAACTCGATCTATGCTGCAGTGATGGAGCAACTTGAATATTGGCAAGCGATCGAGGATGGCGAAGCCGTTGAGGACGAGGAGCCAAAGAAAAAGAAGAAGCGAAAAAAAACCAAGAAGGATGAAGTTTCGGCGAAAACTTCTGAAGAAACAGCGGTTGAAGCAAAGAGCTTAAAACCACTCAGCAAAAAGAAACGAAAATAGAGCTAAAGAAAAAGCCATGTTCCTTCAGGAACATGGCTTTTTTTATTAGGCTACGCCCTGCAAGGAACGCCCACCAGGAAGTTGAGCAAAATATTGCTTCAGCGCATCAATACAACGATGTACTTTCATTGGGTATTGCTCACGCTTAGAGGTTAAAGCATGCAAGGTATACGCTGGCAATTGCCAATCGGGTAATACCTCAACTAAAGAACCATTAATCAATTCTTTTTGAATATCCATATACAAAATACGTGCAACACCATGCCCTTGTTGGCATAGTGATTTTGCGACAAAGACATTATTAGTCCCTAAACGTGATTTCATATCCACATTGACAACTTCACCACTGGTACCATGACGGAATGCAAAATGTTGGTAGCCTTGCATTAACGTGATTGGCAGTAATTCATGGTGACGTAAATCTTCTGGACGAGTAATCGGCTGAGCTTGATTGAGATAACTTGGTGAAGCAACCAACACCTGATCTACACGAGCTAAAGGTACAGCTGCTAATTGATGATCATCAACTTTCAGACTCATACGAATCGCAATATCAATACGTTCTTCGATTAAATCAATATAACGGTGATCCGCTTCAAAATGGATGGCTAAGCCTTTATGCGCTGACATCCAATGTGACAGTGCGGGAATCACATGTAGTGCACCCAACTCTGGCGTAGTTGCAATACGTAAATCTCCAACGAGATCGTCCCGCAATTCATTGATTCTGATTTTGCCACGTTCAGCCGCAGCTAACATTTCTTGGCAACTTAAAAAGAATGCTTGTCCTGCTTCTGTGAGACTGAGTTTTCGAGTTGAGCGATGGAGTAACGTAACATCCATTTCTTGTTCTAAAGAACGGATTTGTTGACTGACTGCGCTGGTTGTAATTCCTAAGTCTCTTGCTGCACCACTAAAAGAGCTTTTTTCCACAACACAGGCGAACACCCCCATTGCACGCAATTGATCTAGCATAGACTTCCCTCTTACCTTAATTTATTAATATGCTTATTGTTCTAATGAAAGCAATCTCATTTCAGTATACAAGGAAGTCTATTTACGCACTAGAGGATTATTAATAAATAATTGAAATATTGTTAATAATCTTAAGGTTAATTTGGTAAAACTGTGACTGGATTCACAGGTTTCCCGTCTAAGCGGACTTGGAACTCCATCATGACACGTGAAGCGCCCGATGAACCCATTTCTGCAATTTTTTGCCCCGCAGTCACGGTATCGCCACTCTTGACTAACATTTTGCTGTTATGAGCATAAGCCGTGATATAACCATCGATATGTTTGACTAAAACAAGATTACCGTACTCTTTTAAACCATCTGCGGCATAGACAACTTGCCCATTTGCTGCTGCGAAGATTGGATCCCCTTCATTACCACCATAACGCGTTCCTTTTACATTACTCGCCATATTATAGCTTTGAATAATTGGTCCATTCGATGGCTTCACCCAACGTAGACTTGATGCCAAGGTCGTAGATGGATTCACAGGCACTGCTGGAACCACTGGTCTTGGGATCGCAGGCTGTGTTTTTGGAGCCACAGGTTGCTGAGTCGGTAAATTAATGCTTTGACGTTGAATTGGTGCGGTCTGTGTCATTGCTTGCGTAGAGGTTGTACGTTGTGCGACAGAACCTTTTAAACGTAGAGATTGATTGACATAGATACGGTACGGCGGCGCAATACCATTCAAAGCTGCAACATCTAAGTAGTTCAAGCCATAACGATTTGAAATCGCGCTTAAGGTATCGCCAGAGCGAACCGTATAATAATTTGGTGCTTGCACATAACGCGCGCCACCATTTACTTGCGGTTTAGATGCACAACCCGTCATAACTGCCACTGTTGCAACCGCCATAGACAAAACGATTGTTTTAATCATTTTCTGTGATAGAAAAACCGAGACATGGTTTAAGTGCATCTTCGCCCTCATCGAAAAAAACCTTAATTCATTATTACATTTGCGCCTAAGAGTACCAAAAAAGTGAGAAAAAACGAGTTCTCACTTTCTATATTCACAAAGTTATAACATTCATACGGCTAACCATTTACATGAGCATGCAAATTTTCAAGCACAGCATAGTTGGTTGCATCCATCTGGATTGGAGTAATGCTGACATAACCGTTCGAAACCGCAAAGAAATCGGACTGAATATCACTGGATACTGCTTGTGGATCGGTAATCGCCTCTCCTGCCAACCCAATCCAATACACCTGACGACCACGCGGATCAACATGACTACTAATTGGCTTGGATTGAGCACGACGCCCCTGATAGGTTACCTGTGCGCCCTTAAGCTGTTCAATATCTGGAATGTTAATATTAAAGATATGACGTGGTGGTAAAACAGGGAGTCCTTTCGCGATAAAATCATGAACCCACTGCGCTGCCACTGCATAATGTTGTGGGTGTTCATAAGAACGTACATTTGATCCAGCTAAAGAAACTGCAATCGCAGGATGTTTCATCAAGCGCCCTTCAAAAGCTGCACCCACCGTACCTGAATATAAAACATCATCGCCAAGATTTGCACCACTATTGATGCCACTCACGACAAGATCAAATTCAAAATCAAATAGCCCATTCATGGATAAATAGACACAGTCCGCAGGTGTTCCATTGACTGCCCACACATCTTCAGAAATTTGTATAGGCCGCAAAGGGCGATCAAGTGTTAAAGCGCTAGAATAACCGCTGCGCTCACTTTCTGGCGCAACCACTACAACACGGCCCAAAGGTTTTAATGCTTGCGCTAAAGCTTGTAGCCCAGGTGCAAACACACCATCATCATTTGCTATTAAGATATTCACTGGAATCTATTCTCTATTTGGGGATAACTGGTATTTCAGCCACTCCCTGTGTTTAGGCCAACATAATTTAAATCAGGCATGAAACCTAGGCAATGACACTGCCCTTGTCAAGTTTCATCCTCGAATTAGAGACAATTCTAATAAACTGCGCGCAAAGAACCTGACACAAATTGATTTGAACGTTCAACAAAGTTGATAAGATAAACTGAATATGACCCATGCCATCAACATCGTTGAACTGTCAACTGACCTCAGCTTACTCAACAGTTTTTCCAATTGAATTATTCCTTGAATTATATATATTTAGGTCTTCATAGTATTAGAAATTTATACAGCCATGAGACATTTATCTAATTTTATCCGAATTTTTGGGGTGAGTTTCACACTTTTAGCAGCACCTACTGTTTTTGCTGATGAAGCGGTTTCTGTAAAAGAAGCAGATGCATTGATTAAAGATGATATCGCCAATGCACAAGTACTGGTTGAAATGTGCCCAAACTTGATTGGTAAAAATGCTAAATTTGACCAAAATATCAAAAAAATGATGGGTTCATATTTAAGTAATTATTCTGATAAATCTGCTTCTTTGGACAGCTTACAGAAAGATGCTGAGTTTAAAACTTTGCTAAAAGATGCTCGTGAAGCAGCATCAGAAATGGATAAAGCCGAACAAAAATCAGTATGTGAAGAAGTAATTAATTTTGAAGGTTAATCACTTTTAGAAATCTGATGTGGTTTTAACGATTGAATGAGTTAAAACCACTTCGCTGTATCTAATTAATAAAAGTTCTGATATTGCTCGAATAATACTTACCAAGCATCCGGTTCACGAACCATATGAATAATATTAGCTGGACTAGCAATCCACCCTCCTCGAAATCCCTCTGCTAAGGGTTCAATTGCATCACAACGAATTACACCCGCCGCTTCCAAATATTCAGCAGCTTCTGAGAAATTATCGGTAAACAATTCAAGCCAAAGCTCAGCTTGACTCATCTCAGGTGCCGCAGCGATCCATAATTTAACGGGTCCAAGTTCAAAGCCTATATCAGGCAGTTTTTCTGTAATTTGTTTAAGCCCAATCACATCACGATAAAACTCGACGGTAGCTTCAAATTGATGTGGTGGAAGTTTAAGTGCAATATCAACACCACCTGTGAATTTTGCTTTCATCTTATTACTCCTGTTATCTACAGACTTCTTATTTTCTCTCGCATTTTTTTATTTACTTTGCGTGCCTATCATCCTGTGGCTTAGTGGCTTCTTCCATGCTCATCGCAATCCTATTAAGATAAACTCATCTTAAATCGCCTACTTTTAAAGCAAACCATGTACAAGCAAGCATGTCAAAACATAGCTCATCAAACCTCAAAAAGATTACTACATTATATCTATACCCACATTTTCTCCATGCTTCCTACAGCAAACATACATTTTTTAACATGCTTTTGTGCTATAAGTTGTTCAAATTCTTTAAGTCTTGTTTTTGAGTTTGATTTGTTATGAAGAAAAATGTTTTTAAAACACTAGGTTTATCATTCCTCATCGCCTCAAGTGCGCTTGCGCCAACAGCATTTGCAGCTGAAAAAAAGTCAGAACCTGAAAAGATTGAAGTCACGCCTATGTCTGATAGTGTGACCAAGCAAGAACTTGCTGCTATCTATGTTCTTTCTGAAATTTGTCCAAGTTTAATTGGCAAAGATTTAAAATTTAATAAAGCCTATGACAACCTCGTTAAAGCTTATTTAAACAATGAAGCGAATGCCGTTGAAACCCTCAATAAACGCGTCAAAGGCAAAGACTACCAAGAGGCATTAAAAGAAGCGCGTGCTGATGCAAAAGCAGCTTCTGATGATGATAATCGCCAGATTTGCGATGATGTTCGTAATTATTACTCGAAATAATCCGACCAATTAAGCTTCAGGTTACAATACTGTATGAAAAAGCCGACTTCCCCCGTAGAAGTCGGCTTTGCTTTGTCCTAAAATGCTAGGCTCGTCTGCTTCATACAAGATATTGGAACCACCTAGAATGACTCAAAAAAGCGCTCTTGCTGCATTACTCCTTTTGCCAAGCTTTTCATATGCAGCAACTGTCCTATCTGCTCCACCAGAATTAAATAATAAATCTTATGTATTGATGGATTACGAGACTGGACAGATTCTCGCTGCTAAAAACGAAGATGAAAAACTTGCACCTGCTTCAATGACAAAAATGATGACAAGCTACATCATTGAGCAGAAACTTTTAAAGGGTGAATTAACTGAAAACGAACAAGTACGCATGAATGAATCTGCGTGGTGTCGTGGTAGCAGTTCTGAATCATGTATGTACGTTCCTTTAAATGGCACGGCAACAGTTTTAGAAATGCTACGTGGTATTATTATCCAGTCAGGTAATGATGCATCTAAAGCAATGGCCGAACACATTGCGGGCAATGAAGGTACTTTTGCCCACATGATGAACCAAGAAGCAAAACGTGTGGGTATGGTGAATACGCATTTCATCAACTCAACAGGTATGCCAGCTGATGGTCATTATTCAACAGCAAAAGATATGGCAATTCTTGCTCAGCACATTATCAAAGATAGCTCTAAATACTACCCAATTTATTCTGAAAAAGAATTTACTTTCAACGGGATTAAGCAAGGCAATCGTAATGCCCTGCTTTATACAGATCCAAGTGTTGATGGTTTAAAAACAGGTCATACCAATGAAGCAGGTTTCTGCTTAACCACGTCAAGTAAACGCGGTCCAATGCGTTTGATCTCGGTGATCTTTGGTACACCAAGCATGAATGAACGTGCCAGCCAAACACGTACATTATTGGCTTGGGGCTTTGCAAACTTTGAAACTGCAAACGTTCAACCTGCTAACCAAGTTCTTGCAAAAGCAAAAGTATGGTTTGGTAAACAAGACGAAGTTCAAATTGGCTTAGCTGAAAACTTCAATGTGACTATGCCTAAAGGCCAAGCAGACAAGATTAAAACTCAGCTTGTGGTTCAACCAAAACTGAATGCACCTTTAGCCAAAGGTCAAGTGGTTGGTAAATTAGTCGCGAGTCTTGATGGCAAAGTGATTGCTGAAAAACCACTGGTTGCATTAAAACCTGTTGAAGAAGCTAGCTTCTTTGCACGTATGATTGACCATATCAAAATGTTCTTCAGTAACTTATTCTAAATTTTAGAAGAGTACGATTAAGCATTCATGCTCTTGGGCATGGATGCTTTTTTATTTTATAATTCCTTTAAATTTTCCGATCGAAAGCCATTATGCCAAAGAACATCCGTCCTTATTTAGACCAAAAACCTGACGTTGGTTCAAGCTGCTATGTAGATGAGATGTCAGTTGTAGTTGGTGATGTCAAATTAGCAGAGAATGTTTCCGTCTGGCCTTTTGCTGTGATTCGTGGTGATGTAAATTCGATTCAAATCGGCAAAAACAGCAATGTGCAAGATCACTGTATGTTACATGTCAGCCACAAGAATCAATCCAAACCGAATGGTTCTCCGCTGGTCATTGGAGAAGATGTAACTGTTGGGCATCATGTGACTTTACATGGATGCACCATTGGTAATCGTGTCTTGATCGGGATTAATACCGTGGTGTTAGATGATGTTGTTATTGAAGATGATGTGATGATTGGTGCAGGTAGCCTTGTTCCACCACGTAAAGTGTTAAAAAGCGGTTATCTCTATGTTGGCAGCCCGGTACAGCAAGTTCGTGCACTGACTGAAAAGGAAATGGAATTCCTTCCTTATTCAGCACGTCATTATGTAAAAGTGAAGGATAATTATTTAGATCAAGATAAGTAATTTTAAAATCAGCATATAACAGGTGTTAAATGGTGATTAAATATGTGTCTTAAACACTAAGAGTAGTGAGATATTAAAGCTCACATAAAGAACAATTCACACCTCGGCAGTTATGCAACACCGATGTCCGAGCACTTTTTTTGCTGGTCCCAGGCCCTCCAACCAAGGGCCCTGCCAGTTGCTCGGCACTCGATGAGGGTCGCCATTTATTTTTGACTGAGATCTTTTGATGCCCTGTAATCATTGGTTTCAATAAAATGGATTGCTGGCAATACGGGCAAGATATGTTATCCCTTGCAATACTGGCCATTGGGACATTCTGCTCGAAAATCCCTTCACAATGTTCACATCTAAAATCATACAGTGGCATCTTAAAATCCTTCTTTAGCGATCAATCTTGCATTCATCCAAGACTAACGATGTCCCCAAAACTTATTCTCGTTTAAGGCACCTTGCGGCAAAATATTCTTCTCAAAGATAGAGGTTGGTAAAGAAATTGTGCAGGCACAGTTTGGAATATCCACAATACCACCGATACGCCCTTCAACAGGTGCAGCGGTCAGCAACATATAGGCCTGAGATCCCGTAAAACCAAAATTCTCAAGATATTTAATCGCCTTTAAACAGGCCTGACGATAAGCAACCGTAGCATCCAAGTAATGATTTACCCCATTTTCCACACTGATGCCTTCAAAGGTTAACCACTGATCGTAATTAGGTCTGACATTGCTTGGAACAAAGATCGGTGAATCAATATTATATTTTTCCATTCCTCCTTTAATCAGGTCAAAACCAACACGCGTTACCCCATCCATTTCAATCGCACCACAGAATCCGATTTCGCCATCACCTTGTGAGAAGTGTAGATCACCCATCGAGAAGCCAGCGCCTTTCTGATACACAGGAAAATAGATACGACTGCCCGCAGCTAGATCTTTAATATCGGTATTACCGCCATGTTCACGCGGCGGCACTGTACGAGCCGCTTCAACTGCCATCCGATCAAACTCTGCCCCAGTCACACCTCGTAACACCGCAGTTCTTGGATCAGGTGGATTAGCCTGCCCCTTAGGCACCAATAAGGCCTCTCTACGATTCCACTCTTTTAAAAGCTCATGTGAAGGAAGCGTCCCCATTAATCCTGGATGTTTTAAGCCCGCAATACGAACACCAGGGATATGACGTGACGTTGCAAATAATCCTTTTAAATCCCAAATTGCCTTATCCGCTTCAGGGAAATAATCCGCTAAAAAACCACCGCCATTTTCTTTCGCAAAAACGCCAGAAAAACCAACTGCTGAGATTGGTTGAATATCCAAAAGATCAATCACCAATAAATCGCCCGGCTCAGCACCCTCGACATAAAAAGGTCCTGTCAAAGGATGTGCTCGAGTGAGATCAACATGTTTTACATCAGACACATCATCGGTATCTTTAATTTGTGCATCTAAGAAATCTAGGCTTTCAATGAGAATTTCTTCGCCTGGTTTCACCGATGTTAAAAATGGAATATCTGGATGCCAGCGATTATGGCCAATCTCTGCTTGTTCTGCTAAAGCGACACCAGGTTTAATTTTAATATGTTGCATAATACTTTAACTCCGTGTGCTGTATATGAGCCTAATTCTTCATCTGTTCTACTTCTAAATTATTGAAAGGCCTAAGCAAATAATACATCGCTTAGACGGAATTATTATTTTTACCTTGCGGTCAAAAAATACACTAGCACATTCTGTTTTTTTGAAGCAATTCCTTTTCGATTCTCAACACATCAAATACACACGGGTCACAGCAAATATTTTTCTTCTACTTTAGCCAATTAACCTTCCTATGTAGCCAAAAACAGTCAAATTTTATACTCTTAGGTAAAGGGTATTTATTTCAACCAGTAATGGGATAAGCAAAAATTACAGCAAATGAGCTTCTATCCAAGCATACGTCTCTCTTAAGCGATTTAAAGAAATCACATCAGTTAACGTGGGTTTATCAAGTTCTTGCAACAAGAAATACAGTCGATCTTTTTGCTGAGGATAGACCTGTATCGTTTCTTCGACGGTGTCATTTAAACTTAATGGCCATTCCTCAATATGCCTCATTGTTAAAGGCAATAGGCGAATCATTCTTTTAATTAAAGATTTTTTTAAGTTGAGCAACTCAGCTTGAGGCTTGTCATTTACTTCCAACACATCCAAATATGCTTGTATTTCCTCGTGATATCCATCATTGATTGCTTGGATCACCTGTCTATCAATCTCGATATCCTTGAAAAAACAGCTTAAATCCCTCCCATAAATATTGGTACAAAAAAACTTAATCCACGCTCCCCATCGACTCTTATTTTTCTCATGCAGAACTTCGTTTAAATAGCCAACATCGACATCAATCTTTGCAATAAATGGATAGATACTAATAAGCTTTACTTTAATTTCAGCAATTTTTTGATCCAGATGCTCAATTTGATGCTTAAAAACCACACATATATCTAAATCTGACCGATCAACAACCGCTTTCCCTTTCGCGACACTTCCATAAATATAAAGGCTATCAAGCTCAGTTGTGAACTCTCTGGTAAAAACCGAGATTAGATCTTTTAAAACTGGCTGATATGCCTTTTGAATCATATTTATATCTCTACGCAGGAATATATTAAAAAGACCATCACCGTCTATTTTTATTTAATAAATACCCTATATTAGTTATATTTTCTATTGAATTAATTAATAGTATTAAATACTTCAGGAATTTTTATGAGCAAAAAAATAAACTATTTATATTTTTCTCTATGGAGTTGTGTTTGTTTATCAGCATGTACTAAAACGACATTGGATAAAGATATTTTAGACAGCTCTTCTACTGCTCCATCACTTAATTTAGTTCTCAATTCCATAGTAAATGATATAAAAAACAAAGAAGTTTTTAGAAATAATTTACAGAAATGTCCAGCAAGCTCCTCTCCCATAATACAAACATTACTTTCAAGCACTTCTGATAGCACAATAAATGCTTGTGAAGATAATCAATCAGAATGTTATCAATTATGTTTAAAAAATGACGCCGTTGCTTGTTACTTTTCAGCCTTATCACTACAAGAAGCGAATTATAAACTTCCAGCCGAACAATTATTTCAAAGAAGTTGTGAGCTAGGGATCGCCTCAGGTTGCACCAACAGGGCTGCTGGAATGTTGAATTTTAAAGAACACTTAGCTGCTGAACAAAAAAAGTGTATTTTTTCAACATTTGAGAAAACTTGTGACTGGCGTGATCCTTGGGGATGCACCATGTTCGCAGACCAATTAATTTCTGAGGAAAATACTGAACCTAACTATAAAAAAGCTTTAAATGTTCTCAACTATAGTTGTAAATATGGAGGTGATGATCCAGCATGCCAATCGGCAAAAGAACTACGAAAATTTATTAATAGTAAAATTAAACACGAATAAAAGCAGTTAGCGGCTAAATCTACGATTCAACCACCATAGCCAAAAACTCTCAAATTTTGTAGAATACGTTTTTTAAAATCATGGTGCTTTCTATGACCGCTTGGACACCTCATGTCACAGTCGCCACTGTTGTCGAAAAAGACGGACGTTTTCTGTTTGTTGAAGAACACAGCGAGGGCTTTGTACATACCGTGTTTAATCAACCGGCAGGTCATGTCGAATGTGACGAAACCATTATTCAAGCAGCGATCCGTGAGACCTTAGAAGAAACAGGTCATCATGTTGAAATTGATCATCTGCTTGGAATCTATACCTATACCCCACCAATGTTTCCTGATCGTACCTACTACCGTTTTTGCTTCTTGGCCCATGTCACGGCAGTTGAAGAAAATGCGCAACTGGATACAGGTATTGTTGGTGCTGTATGGATGAACTTGGATGAGTTACAAGAAACAGCACGTGCGCGTAGCCCATTGGTTTTAAAAGCCGTTGAAGATGCCCTAGCTGGCAAAAAATATCCTTTATCGCTTATTTATGAGCACCCTTTTTCTCCCTCATTAACTTCTCATTTGGATGCTTAATTAGATGCAACAACGTGTCATCGTCGGTATGTCTGGTGGTGTAGACTCCTCCGTTTCTGCCGCATTATTACTTCAACAAGGATATCAAGTTGAAGGCCTTTTCATGAAAAACTGGGAAGAAGATGATGGTACGGATTACTGCACAGCACTGGAAGACTTAGCAGATGCTCAAGCCGTTGCGGATAAAATTGGCATCAAACTGCATACTGCCAACTTTGCCATGGAATATTGGGATCGTGTCTTTGAGCACTTCTTGGCTGAATATGCTGCAGGTCGCACACCAAACCCTGATATCTTATGTAATAAAGAAATTAAATTCCGTGCCTTCCTCGATCATGCCATGACTTTGGGTGCAGACTTTATTGCAACAGGTCACTATGCACGTCGTGGTGCAAGCACACAAAACTCACGCGGCGAGACTTATGCCCCATTGCTCCGCGGTGTCGATAACAATAAAGACCAAACCTATTTCCTGCATGCAGTTCATGGCCGTGAAATTAACAAAACCCTGTTCCCTGTGGGTGAAATTGAAAAGCCAGAAGTCCGTCGTATTGCAGAACAACTTGATTTAGCAACAGCCAAGAAAAAAGACTCAACGGGTATTTGCTTTATTGGCGAGCGCCGCTTTACAGACTTCCTTAAACAATACTTACCTGCACAAGCCGGAAAAATTGTTTTGGAATCAGGTAAAGAAGTTGGTGAACATCATGGCTTGATGTACTATACGCTGGGTCAACGCGGTGGTATTGGTATCGGTGGTATGAAAGGTGTACAAGAAGGTGCATGGTTCGTATTACATAAAGATATTGCCAATAATCGCTTGGTGATTGGTCAAGGACATGAACACCCACTGATGCAAAGTACGCAGCTTTGGAGTGAGTCAATTGATTGGGTTGCAGGTGAACAGGACATTCCATCGGCTGGATTCCGCTGCACAGCGAAAACCCGTTATCGTCAACCTGATAAAGCGTGTACCATATATCGTGATGAACAGACTGAAAATGGTATCCGTGTTGAGTTTGATGAGCCGCAACGCGCTGTGACTCCAGGACAAAGCGTGGTGTTCTATTCTGGAGAGGTCTGCTTAGGTGGTGGTGTTATTCATCATACCAATGCACCTGAACCAGATTTTATTTAAGGAAATTGGAAGCGAAGCATGGTCGAGTTACCCTTTCAGCACACTCAAGCGTTGAATGTTAGACAGAACCGTGCTCTAGCATTGGCCGCAGTCTTTCAGGCAACTCAGTTAACACATATGACTGCGATGGCTGGCCAGCAAAGCATTGGCGATAGTGGTAATTTCTATTTTGAGTTATTGATTAAAGCCAGTCTGAATATTCGTCCTGCAGCAAATAATGCCACTCAGACCTTAGATTTTTTTAATCAACTTGCAGACATTTCACTCGGATTAAAAACATTAGAAGGCTGTATTACCCAGCCTTTTAATACCGCACCAAAATCCCGAGTTCCTAAAATGTCGACAGCAAAACTACCCATGTCCTATGCGATGGCCCTGTTGCAGTTGGAAAAGAAAGTCTACAGTAACCCTGAATACGTAAAAATTATAGAAAGCTCGCAACAAAAAATCTTAAAGCAACTCTCCTTTTTCGATAATAACTATTTACACCCAAGCATCATTGCCAACCTTGCACAAACCTATGTAGAAACGGCAGGACAGATTAATCCGCGTATTTTAGTCCGTGGTAATGCCGAAGCATTTAAAGACATCAATCATACCAACCGTATTCGTGCATGCCTCTTTACAGGCTTACAACTTGCGCATTTATGGAAGCAGCTCGGTGGAAGCTCTTGGAGTATGATCTTTAGTAAACGCAAATTATTGCAAGATATTCAAGCTCTCGCTCGTTTGCAGTATCAGGTGGTATAGACCGATGCTACAACGAATTTATTTTTATGTTTATTCCAAAATTAAGGAATCTGTATGAATGCTTTAACCGCACTCTCGCCACTTGATGGACGTTACGCTAGCAAATGCGATGCCCTACGCCCTTTTTTGTCTGAGTTTGGTTTAATCCACGCTCGTGTCACGGTTGAAGTGCGTTGGTTACAAGCACTTGCAAATCGTGCAGAAATTATTGAAGTTGCGCCGTTTTCAAATGAAACCAATGCTGCTTTAGATGCAATCGTTTCAAACTTCTCTGAAGAAGATGCAAACCGCATTAAAGAAATTGAACGCACCACCAACCACGATGTAAAAGCAGTTGAATATTTCCTTAAAGAAAAAATTGCCAACATTGATGAATTACAAAATGCAGGCGAATTTATTCACTTTGCATGTACCTCTGAAGACATCAACAACTTGTCTCATGCGCTGATGTTGAAAAATGGTCGTGAAGTTTTAGTTGCAAGCATGAAGCAACTTCTCAATGCGATTTCAGCTTTGGCAACAACGCATGCTGAACAACCAATGTTGTCTCGTACGCATGGTCAAACTGCAAGCCCTACTACCTTGGGTAAAGAGATGGCAAACGTTGCGTATCGCTTGGCACGTCAAATCAAGCAATTCGAAAATGTTGAGTTACTCGGCAAAATCAATGGTGCTGTGGGTAACTACAATGCACATCTTTCTGCATACCCAGAAATTGATTGGGCTGCACATGCACAAGCATTTGTTGAGTCTTTAGGCCTAAGCTTCAACCCATACACCACGCAGATTGAGCCACATGATTATATGGCTGAATTGTTTGATGCTTTACGTCGCTACAACACCATCTTAATCGACTTTAACCGTGACGTATGGGGTTATATCTCGCTGGGTTACTTCAAACAAAAGTTAAAAGATGGTGAAGTTGGTTCTTCAACTATGCCGCACAAAGTCAACCCAATTGACTTCGAAAACTCAGAAGGTAACTTAGGTATTGCCAATGCTGTTTTAGGTCACCTAGGTGAAAAGCTTCCTGTTTCTCGCTGGCAGCGTGACCTCACTGACTCAACTGTATTACGTAATATGGGTGTTGGTTTTGCACAAAGCTTAATTGCTTTTGATGCTTGCTTAAAAGGTGTTGGCAAACTTGAGTTGAATGCTGCACGTTTAGATGAAGATTTAAACCAAGCACAAGAAGTTCTTGCAGAACCAATTCAAACTGTTATGCGTCGTTATAACGTTGAAAAGCCATACGAGAAATTAAAAGCACTTACTCGTGGTCAAGCAATGACACGTGAAATGATGGTGAACTTCGTCAATGGTGATGAACTTGCACAAGTGCCAGCAGACGAACGTGCTCGTCTAGCTGAGTTAACACCTGCAACTTATACTGGTAATGCAGCTGAACAAGCAAAACAAATCAACGATTTGATCAGCAATATCTAAAACTGATTAACTTAAAAAGCAGAGCTTCGGCTCTGCTTTTTTATTTCATCAGCATACAATTATTTTTCTTTTTTGCACTGATCAATATATTTTTCAACCATAAAGTTTACTATGTCAGCATCCCCTCTGGGTTCTCTTTTTTTCTCATTATTATAAGTTTTCCAAGCCTCATCCCAATTCTCTTTTAAGAAGTTAACCATACATTCCTTGTAAGGAGCAGGCACTTTTTCTGCGACATGAGCCATAAACTTCTCTTGATATTTAGCTTGTGAATTCGTACAACCAAATAATAAAAATATGGTAATTAACCTTATACTCGACTTTTTCATTTTATCTATATTTTTCATTGGCTGATCGCTCTTCATCTTTTGATTTCAACAACCTAAAATTATTTAGTCTATAACCGCCATTAGAAAATAAAATTTCTCATCTCAATATTTCTCTACAAACACTTTATATTTTGACAAAATTATTTATGAGTATTTTTCTTTTCCTCCTCTAACTCCTCTGGCGTACAGTAACTTGGAACAATTTTCATAGTTTTTACATCCATATAATCACCACAAATTTCTCTACCATTTTCATCAGTTCTACGTCCTAATGCCTTTTTTTGCTCTTCGGTCATCGAATCTAAATAATTATAAAAATACATATGATCAATCACTTCGGGATCATTAAAACTGGTACTTAACTCAATTCCAAATGCTTCACCTTTTTGATTTTCATTACAATCTGCCGTAAGGTTATAGCTCACCCGTGTTTTTGAATGGAATTTACTTCTAATTTCATCATGCATTGGATAAGCACCAACGAGTACACCATCTACATCAATCCCATCTTTAAATATGCTTCTCACTTGTTCTGTATCAGGTTTCTTTAGCTCTTCTTCTATTTCTGCATCTGTTTCTTTCTTTATATCGTGCTCTGGCCTTTCTAAACGAAATCGAAAACTATCGATTTGCTTATCATGTTTTCTCTCAACCAAGCGAACGCCTATATCATCATAGATATATAAATTGGTTAAATTAGCCCCATCGGTACTGTCCACTTTTCTATAATTTTTTCCGAATACCTTAATCCAAGGTTCAACGCCGGAATTCATATAAAGATCTGTACCGTTATAATTAATTGCACAGCCATGAACCTTAAACCGATGTTGCGGATTTAATTTTTTTATAAACCCTTCGGTATCATAATCTGTCTGAGCAGTTGACTGGTCATTACTGCAACTGATACATAAAATAACGGGTAAAAAGCCTAGTAGAACCTTTTTAGAATAATTCATCATTTTTACCACCGAATACTTTGTCTAAACCTTCTTGCACAGATTTACTCGCATCATTGTATGCACCTTGTACCGCTTTGCCTCCCTTATATACTCCCTGTTTAGTTCCATCCCATGCTTTCTGCCCAATACCATCACTTGCTTGGCTAATTTTATCACCATTCTTTCTAGCCCATTGTTTGATTGTTTCATCCATCAAATTACATCGACTTGGATGTCTAAAATAACTTTTAGCGGTGTCTAAAACTAATTGACTCAAAAAAAAGCAGAGCTTCAGCTCTGCTTTTTATAATTTAGAAAGTTATTTTCTAAAAGTTTAATCTACAACAAATTTGTAGGTTTTACTAAACTCATCATCACCCGCCCCATAAAAACCCATAGAAATACTAATATCATAGACTCCCTTATATTTTGGGACTCCTTCTACCCTTAATTTATTATATGCACTTATATCATTTATATTAATAGGCTTTACTTCAACACCCATATCACTTGGGAAGTTTGTTTTTACTTCAAAACTTCTTTCTACAACTCTTCCACCTGTAATCATAATATCCTGACTATAATTTTCATTAATATGAGCAATAGGTAATTCACTAGGTTGTGCTTGATAACTTTGGCTGCACCCCATCAAAGAGAATATAGTCAATAAAAATATTTTCTTCATTAAAATTTTTCCTTTTTAATAACCATAGCAAAAAAAACTTTCCGCTCAAAATCATATAAAGATATATTACTCTTAAGCTGTTGTCTATTTTCACCCCAAGAGAATAGTTTCAACATTACTCCAGAAGTATATGGGTTAGCTTCTTTTGTTACGGCTATTCCATTAGTGTGTCTTAACTTATCAGTCCAAACTACCCAATGATCTGGGAAAATTTGTGTACCAGAACTAGCCCCACCATCTAAAAGACTCGCAGAAATTAACGAAATAACATAATAACCAGACCCTGCGTACTTATTAATCTCATCAATTAAACTCGGATTATATCCATTAATATAAAATGGAAAGCTCTTAATTCCTTTAAAACCTGATTTTTCAAACCAGTTTTTCATTGCTCCCCAAAGTGTAATACCTGCGACCTCTTGACTCGGATCTTTTAAAATGAGAACTGTATTTTCTGATTCCCTCAAACTAGCTAACGTCATCCAATCAATAGGGGGGATTTTAGGTATTCCATTTTTACGATAAAAATTTTTAACACGCCTACATCCATCTAATGATGGTTTTATTTCTAAGTCTCCAATCTTAGTTTGGCCAGTTTCCCATAACTGTTTAACTGCCAATTTATATCTATTTTGGCTTAAATTAATTAAACAAAAGAAATAAACTGCTGGTCCACACAAAGATGCAAAGTCTTGATTAGGTAAAGGTTCATTTAATCGCGCTTGTAGACCAGCCTCTATCTGAATTTTAGAGAAAGGATCTTTAGCCTCACCAGGTCTACAGCCAGAATCTATACATTGAAAGGCACGATTTCTTGTTATAGCTAATTGAAAAGTATTTTTAGATTTATCATCATCAACTACTTTAGTTACATAATTAGCTTCATTATATTTTACTTTTGGTATATTTAAGTTTTGATTATAGTTTTGAGAGAGGTATAATTCAATTTTATCAGGAACAATATACTGCTCTATCACTAAAATTTCTTTTCCAGAGTTGCTTAATCTATATAAATCAAAGATTATGACACAATCCCTAATAGCTTCCACTCCTAATTTAGTACTATCAATCTCAACAGGTCTAGTTTGATAAAGATTATTTCCCACCTTTTTCAATTGATTACTTGTAAAGAGTATAGATGTTTCTACAATATTTTTCACCGTATTATAGACATATAATCTATACTTCAATTGCTGGGGATTTACATTCGTTTCTAAAACAACATATGGATAATATTTTGACATTTTAATAACTACTCTACATCCAATTTCTCATCTTTGAATAAATGAATTGATATCTCTTCTGGCTGAAATGATTTAAAAAGCTCTGTATAGCCATTTTCATCAGTTGATCCCTCTAATACCTCTCCACTAGGTAAAAAAGCGACATAATTATAATTGGAAAAACTATTTCCATCTTTGTCTTGCAATAAATACCTCAAATTGTACTTATTCAAATCACCTAAGACAGGTAATTGAATTTTTGGTAATATTAAATTTGCCCCACCCATAAACAAATGTTGCCCTGCCTTCACCTCAAACTTGCCACTGGTCACAGGAAAAATACCTGAACCATTGAGCTTGATCTGAGAACCACCCGCTGTGATCACAATCTCTTTCGGGCTAGTGATTTCAATACGATCTTCAGTCGAAATAATCTGGATGCCTTGTTTGGCAAGAAAATCCATTCCATCGCCTTGAGCATGCATTTCAAACTTGCCTTTCGCTGCGACTTGTTTAATGCCACTTTGTGCTGCAAACACACTGATTCTGTTTTGCGCATGTGTAATCAGATTCTTTTGTGTGCTCAGATTAATACTGTCGCCAGCAAACTGATTGATCTGGCCATCCGCAGATAAATGAATATCTTCATTCGTACTCAGAGCAATGCCCTCTGGTGAATTGAGCAAAAGTACAGCTTTATTAAACTTGGCAATATCCGATTCAATTGACTCGAAAAAAGCTTTTAACTGTGCTAATGATTCAGCCTCATCAGTTTGCTGATTCTTAGCCACTTCGCTGAGTGCCTTGGCATTGTTTTGATTGCCTTCTAGCTGCTGTTTAGCAACTTGGGCATCAAGATGCTGGCCTTGGGCTTGATCCTGTTTATGCGTGGAAACGAGTAGACCTTCACCTGCACGTACTGCACCCCATTGGTCAGTGCGCAGTTCAAAACCTTCGCCGCGATCTTCACTTTCTGCGGTTGCTTTAGGGTGACTCAGTTTGCCGAGATTGAGTTGACTGGCTGCATGACTGCTTTGCAACTGAGCACTGATCTGACCTGTAGTGTCATCAAAGCGCAGTTGGTTAAAGCCTTCCCCTTGAACTTCTTTGGACTTGATTCCTGCTAGTTTCTTGGTATCTGGCAGCTTGCCTGCATTGTCAAACTTGGTTGGACTACGATGAGCTTCGTGAATGCGTCCGACCACAAATGGCCGGTCGATATTGCCATCAAAGAAGTCAATCACCACAATTTCATCAATACGGGGCAGGAAACGTGCGCCATAACCTTCACCTGCCCAAGGCGTCAGTACATCCACCCATGCTGAATCGGTGTCGTTGTCATTGGCACCTGCACCACCATCGTGGCTATGATCGTCATTCCGAGTGAAGAGAAAACGGACTTTAATTCGTCCCCATTCATCCGCATAGATTTCTTCGCCGCTTGGCCCAACCACTTTGGCACGTTGTGGTGAGGCAGTTGGACGATGTTGTAATGGGTTAAATTCAGGAACGGTTTTGATATTGCGGCGTTGCAGAATCAGCTGGTTGGCTTGGCGTTCTTCTGTGCTTTGTTGCGTGGGTTGCCAATTGCTTTGTACTAATAATTGGTTGATCTGTTGATGTAGATCTTTAGTCAAATTATTTTGGTTATAGAAGTTTTTGCCTGTGATCAGGAATTCTTTATCACTGCCAGCGTGTTGATCAATTTCAGGATGTTCAGCCAATTCAAACCAGTAACCCACATGCGTGTCACGGACGGTAGTATGGGCAGTAAATTGTTTGGATTGAAGATCGTAGTATTGACCCAAGTTCCGATTCAGTTTTTCAATTTGGGCATTGCCCGATTTGGTCGCACCATCTTCACCATTGATATCTTGCATCCAAGCGGGAGAGAAATGCCATGCCTGTTCTAGACCAAGACTGGCATTGTCATGCTGATCACTGTGCTTATGGGTGCTTTGTACACTACCTGCACCTTCTTCCTGTTCTAAGGCATCGGCTTGCCAACGTTGTACATGGACGCTACTGGGCTGTAATGAACGTTGTCCAACTAGGCTGCTCATACTGTCATATTGTTCAGTGGCACTGCTACGGTGATAACGAATCTGTCTGCGATCGAGCGCTTGATACTGGCTATTGTCATCAATCAAACGAAGTTTTTGTGCTTGGATAGCGGCACTGCTGAGAGGAACTGTGCGCTCAGCTTCGTCGATGAGCCAGTTAATGCCTTCGCTGCGCATGAGACGGGTGAGAAAGTCATAATCACTTTCATTGGACTGCATAATGAATGGACGGACATCATAGTCTTGACTGAGTCCACTTAAATCTAAACTTAAACTTGATGCAAAGAGTGGACTCTTTTGTTGCCATTCTTTAAAAATGATTTCCACCACATCTCGTACGCTCTTGTTCATAAACACGCGGCTGTTACGGCGTTGTTTCCACAGTGCAGTTGGGTCTTCGAGTGTCAGCTTATATAAAGTTAAGCTACCGTCGGATTGTCCCTGTAAGGCTTGAGTGATAATACCTGTGACACGGGTCAATTGACCTTGATCAGTCACGCTATCAACCGCCGCTTGGCTACCAATAAATTGTTTTAGTGGAATAGTGGCATTGGTCGATAGGCAGATCAATTCTGCCTTAAATCCATCATTCAGTTGATGCTGACCATCAATACGTTGCAGAAAAACCTGCGAATTTAAATTTTGATTAGAAAATTGAATATGAATCGCACGTTTTTGTGCTGTAAGGCCGAGGCTCTCTAACGCTTGAAAGATGTTGTTCAACATTTTTCTCTGTACACGACAAATTTCATAGGGCCCTTGTTCTATCAGGCTTTTTCTTTCTTAAAATTGCGAGCACTTTCTTAAATTCTTCTTTTTTTCCAAAACCAATCAAACGTAGAATAACCATTTGAACATAGTCCAAACCGTAGCGAAATAAACTTATTGAAAGTCGTCCATGCTTCTTTATTTTTATCGCTTTTTTTCGATCATGTTGCCATTCACCTGTTAAATAGCACCAACAGAAACCGATAGCTAGCACTGCTATCAATTTCTTAACTCGTCTAGGGTCTGTTAAACGAGTATTTTCAAGATTGAATCCACGTCCTTTGAGACAACTAAATAAGGTTTCGATTTCCCAGCGTAATGCATAATCACGAATAGCAGAAGCATTAAACATAGGAGAAACAACAAGTAAAAGTTCTCCATCTTCTAATCGTAGCGCACTAATATACAGTTTCACTCGACCAACCCAAATACGTCGTTTACGACATTCTGTTTGACCAACTTGAAGATGACGAAATAAATCACTAATTTTATGATTCTTGGCTAAGTGATTGGTCACAATAAAGTTTTTTTAACACGTATACAGAAGTGAATGTCATTTTCAATTAACCATGTAAACCATTTCTCACCGATAAATTCTCTGTCTGCGAACACATTCACAATACGATCTTTACCAAAAATGGAGATAAAGCGTTGAATCAAAGCAATACGCTCTTTTGTATCTGAATTGCCACGTTTATTGAGCAATGTCCAAACAATAGGTATCGCTATTCCACGATAGACGATGGCTAACATCAAGATATTGATATCTCGTTTTCCCCATTTCCAGTTGGTTCTATCCAAAGTTAATTGGACTTTATCGAATGAAAATATATTGAAAATTAACTGAGAAATTTGACGATAATCGAAATACTGATCTGCAAAGAAGCGTTGTATACGTCGATAAAATGATTGTGGTAAGCACTTGATGGGTAAGGCTTTAGATGCAGAAGAAAGATTACATGTCTGTTTTACAATTAATGCAAGCATAATCAGTGTAAAACATTTTGCATGTGACTTGTTCCACTTTAGATATTTGTTTAAGATGAGATGTAACTCATTGAAATGTGTCATCATATTCGTCGTCAGAAAACAAGTATTATGCCATTATTTCAATGAGTTATCTTTTTTTGTCGTGTACAAAGAACATTTTTATAGATTTTTTTGCTTAAATTTACGGCATTTTACCGATAGCAATATGCATCTGTCTATACAGTATTGTCTGTTTATGACATTTTTCGTCACCATTATTTCTTGGTTTAAAATAATACTTTTTATATTCATAGATATAAAACATTCTTCAAATACTCTAACTCTAAAAATAATGTAAAAAAGCAAAGCCGAAGCTCTGCTTTATTTAATATGAGTCAGAATGTAGCCGTAGATTAATTCCACTTAAACATAATCAGCCCTACTTGCCTTTAAGATATCCAGTTCTAACATTTTTTTCTTTTTATAACGATAAGCGATCAATAGGCCAATAAACCACACTGGTGAAAGCCCCAATGCAATAAGGGTATCGTGGTCTAAAGCAAGAATCACAATTGTAAATACCAAAAATAGCATCGTCAGCCATGCCATCACCAAACCACCTGGCATTTTAAACTTCGACTGTAAATGTAACTCTGGAAATTTCTTACGATAGCCAATATACGACAGAATAATCAGCATAAAGGTAAATACACATAGAATTGAGGTCAATGCTGAGATAATCGTAAATGCTGTCATCACATTCGGCACAATGAACAAAATAGAGGTTCCAATGGTGACGCAAGTCATTGAGAAAATCAGACCTCGAATTGGTACTTTTTTCTTCGATAATTTACTAAAGCTCTTTGGTGCATCATTATCCAACGCCAAACCATAGAGCATACGACTGGTCGCAAAGATACCACTATTTGCAGAAGATAAGGCTGAGGTTGCAACGACAAAATTAACCAGGCCAGCAGCAATCGGCAAACCAATCAACGTGAACATTTCAACAAATGGGCTTTTTTCAGGTGAAATTTTTGCCCAAGACGTGACCGCGATAATGCATATCAATGCGCCAACATAGAACAGTAAAATACGTAATGGGATTGAGTTAATCGCTTTAGGCAGAGATTTATGCGGATCTTTCGTTTCAGCAGCTGTGGTTCCGACCAATTCAATTCCGACAAAAGCAAAAATCGCAATTTGGAAACCTGCTAAAAAGCCGGTGATGCCATAAGGAAACATCGATTGAGTTTCAAACACATGGCTCATCGATGCTTTAACACCATTGGGTGAAGTAAAGCCGGTACTGATTAAATAGATACCCGCAAGGATAAACAGAATAATGGCGGAGATCTTAATCAACGAAAACCAAAACTCCAGCTCACCAAACATTCGAACAGCAACAAAGTTCAGTATGGTCAGAATAGCCAACGAGGTAAATGCAGGGATCCAGACAGGAATATCGGGATACCAGAACTGCATATATCCCCCAATCACGATGACATCGGCTATCGCAGTAATAATCCAGTTACACCAATAAGACCAACCGAGGAAAAAACCTGCCCAAGGACCGATATAGGCCGTCGCAAAATCGGCAAATGTTTTAAAGTTGGTATTTGCTAGCAGCAGCTCGCCCATTGCCCGCATAACAAAGAAAAAGAAAAAACCAATAATTAAATAAGTTAAAACAATTGAAGTACCTGAAATACTTAAGGTCTTCCCAGAACCCATAAATAAGCCTGTACCAATTGCACCGCCAATTGCAATCATTTGAATATGACGATTGGTCAGCGAGCGTTGTAATTTTTCTTCGTCTTGCGAACTTTCCTGCAAATCTTCATCCAGAAGTTGCGTTCCTTTATTCTGACTCATGTCATCCTTACTCCAGTTTGCAGCAACCGTTATAAATGCTTAATAAAAATAAAATATTTTTAAAATGCTTTAATTTAAAAGTTCCATTTTTCTAAAATTATTTTGAAATTAATAGCTTAATTAACCCACCTCACTTGTAAATAGTTCGTATTAGATCTCTGTTCTACGTACTAAAACCTGTTCTTATTGATCAAAAGTATCTTAGCCGCAAGCATCATATCTCATCCCCAAACGAGTTAAAGATGATGCTTTCCATTTCTGCTTAATTATTACCCAATTAACATGAAATATACTCTATTATCTCAATCTCATTCCATCTGAGAAAGATATGAATATCGAGGATAGTAAAAAATTATGCATCGATATAAATAAAAATATGGCTAAAAAATACAGTAAAAGTGTTGTGAATTAAGATCTAAATATTTGAATTTCATGCTGAAAGACAATCCATCAACGCTTGTTCTGATTTGCAATATTGATATTGAGCAAACGTACCGAAGCACCGTCTTTGACATGTAACTGATGGGCTTGTTCTGTCGTCAAGGTCACTTGATTTGCATCTGGCTGGCTATAGATCAGAATGGCGCGATAATTTTCATAATCGTCATTAGCAACAATATAAGGCTCATCACCTAGAGTAATACAATCAGATTGTTCAATATGGACGGTGAGCACATGGCTGTCTTTAATGGCTCTTAAATTTTCAATATCAGCCTGTAAAGTAGCACCGGCATCAAAGATATCGACATAGCCCTTATAACGCAGCCCTTCTTCAATCAAAAGGTTATAGGCTGGTTCAGTATTGGGATGAACTGCTCCAATTACGGCCTTCGCTTCATCAGGCAACATATCGACATAGAGTGGATGTCGTGGCATCAATTCTGCAATAAAGGCTTTTTTGCCTGTACCGCTTAGATAATCTGCTTTGGTAAATTCCATATCAAAGAATTTATGACCGACTGCATCCCAAAACGGTGAACGACCATTTTCGTCTGAAAAGCCCCGCATTTCAGCCACAATGGTTTCTTCAAAATACTGCCTAAATGCCGATAAGAACAAAAACCGAACCTTAGACAAAAACTTACCATTCTTATTTAAACGATAATCGGGATCTAAAAATAAGGTACATAACTCACTACAGTTGGTGTGGTTATTACTCAGATACAAGGTCGGTAATGATTTATAAACATTCAAAGGTTCGGAAGAATGAACTTGTGTGCCGATATGAAAATTATACCAAGGTTCTTTTAGACCTAAGGCAACCTCGATTCCGCACACACCAACCACTTTATGCAGCGAGATATCTTCCAATACAAATAAATAGCCCTGCTCCGACTTATCCAGTTTGCCTTCGACCGTTTTAATCGCCCGATCAATTCGTGCGGCCAGTATTTCCATATCTGGTTGTAAAGAAGTTAAACCGAAACCTGCTTTTTGTGCCAAGTGGTAAAGATCATGAATATCTTTTTGTTTGATATAACGAATCATCATCATGTCTATTCCCCCTTATTTTCAATCAGAACAAACGAGACACAGGCTGAGCTGATTGTGCTCTTGAGTAAGACATCCAATTCATTTTTTCTATGCTGAACCATGCACAATCCCGACATGTGTTATTCCTTAATTCTTAAATTTTTCCCTAGCGCTAGCTCATTGATGGCCGAGCTGGCTTTATTTATCTAAGTCTTTTGTGACTTCTTTCATCAAGCTGAAATCTAAATTCAATAATCTAAATTGATTAACAGCTCTGCTGATCACTCTATTATTCAAAAACTAATTGGCACAAAAAATTTAAAATTAAGCAAAAAATGAGCTGTTTTTTAGCATTTTATTGATTGACAGTGACAATATGAAAGATCTAAGGATCAGTCTAAAATGGGAATTGAGACTTTTCTCTACTTCAATACGGACAAACCTATCCATGCTAGTTTGGTTTTATAAATGATGGAGAAGTCCCAGCAATCATTTTAAATTAACAGCTGAGAAAAAAATAAAGTCCAATAATAAAAAAAGCAAAGCCGAAGCTTTGCTTTTTTTGATTTTCACCTAACCAAGGCTTAGGGCTTAGCTAGGAGACTTTAAATCAACATTAATATGCTGATTTACCATGTAATGATCCTGCCATACTTGAACGGAATTGTGTTCCCCACTTACCATCTACATTCGTAATAATATAAAAAGAATCAAAGGTATGACCTGGGATCGGTTTACCTGCCTTATCTAAACGGGTAAAAGATAAGGCAACATGATATTTATTCGGATTATTTTTACCATCACTACCTGATTGCACAACGTAACGATAATCCCAACGGGTATTTTCCCAACCAATCGATTTTGCAAGTTTTTGCAAATCCTGATCTTTGGCATACGCCTCTGGTGTTTGCCAAACAGTTACTTGATTACCCGACATACGCACATGTGGATAGTTCAACGTTTTTGCCCATGCAAGTTCATCTTTAGCGTTAAATGTAGTTAAAAAATCATCTAATGCCTTACATGGCACTTCAAATTGTGGGCTATAGCGGCCATTTGCATCTTTTGCACAACTGTCTGGCAATGCTGCTTGAGCCGAAACGGTAAAAAGCTGTGAAGTTAAAATGCCTGCAGCCAATAATGTAGATGCTTTAACGAAAGATTTCATAATTTATTCCTTGAGATAAAATCCATTTTTACAATCTGTTTTGAATCATGAGAAAAGCAGATTGCTATTTATATAGACTTGAAGCATTCAAGCCCTTTCCAATATCAAATGCTCTATGACAAATGACATATATGATTACAGACTCGCTAAAGTCTCTGAGGTAATTCTGCGAATTGATCCATCAGTCAGCAATTTCGATTGTTCTGGATCATGTCCATATAAAACAAAAGCACCCTTGGACTGTAGCTGCTTAAATAAATTAAAATTATTTAACATTGCCTGAGCATCATTCACCACCATGGCATCTGGCAGCGTCATCTTTTGAAGAGAAGCTTTTAAATAACAAGCATCTGCGGTAATCAGCACATCTTTACCTTCTATTTTGACTTTAAGAGATTGATGTCCTGGTGTGTGACCAAAACTCGGGATTAACATCACGGAACCATCGCCGAATAAATCATGCTCACCATCAACCTCAAGTCGATCATGTCCTAAATCGTAATGACGCGGTACATAGATTTCTTTTTCAATATTTTCTTCGTTCTTAGCAGCCTGCCATTCACGTTTTTGAATAATGAGACGTGCATTGGGAATGCAGGCATTGCCACCACAATGGTCAAAATGTAGATGAGAATTAATGATGAAATTAATTTTTAACGGATCGACACCAAATGCTTCCAAGCGTTTCGCAACATCTTCACCTGGAACAAAATCTACAGTGGTTAAATCTGAAAATCCCCCTAAAGCCTTTTTAACCACAGATTCATCTTCTGACTGCAGCGGCAATTCCAATCCAGTATCAAATAACACCGTCCCTTTCGGATGCTCAATCAAATAACATGGAACAGGAATCGCCAAGCTCCCTGTTTCTCCAGCCATAAAAAAACCATAAGGCATTGTGATCCAGCCACATGTCATGGCATATAATTTCACTTCTTCCATTTCAAAGTTCCTTTTTAACGTTACGCTTTCAAAAAACCAAACAACCTTTTGGCTGCTTTATTCACAAACCTCCCGTGCAGATATATTTCAACTCGGTATATTCATCCAAACCATACTTAGACCCTTCACGACCAAATCCTGAAGATTTAATCCCGCCAAATGGCGCCTCCGTTGTCGAAATTAAGCCGGTATTAATTCCCACCATTCCATATTCCAAAGCTTCGGAAACTCGGATGCTACGCTTTAAGCTCTCCGTAAAAATGTATGAGGCCAAGCCATACTCGGTATTGTTTGCACGCTGAATGACTTCTTGATCCGTCTTAAATTTAAAAATAGGTGCGAGCGGAGCAAAGGTTTCTTCTTTAAAACACAACATTTGATCATTGGCATTGATGACAATTGTGGGTTCAAAAAAGTGAGTTCCTATTGCTGACTTTTGGCCTCCAAAAATCAGCTCAGCACCCAAATCAAGTGCATCATCAATATGTGAAACGATTTTGTTCACTGCTTTTTGGTTAATTAAAGGGCCAAGATCAACGCCTTCTTGCAAACCATTTCCGAGCTTTAATTGAGAAACTTTAATTTTTAGTTTTTCTACAAATGCATCATGAATAGATTCATGAACGAAAATACGATTGCTACACACACAGGTTTGCCCTGCGTTTCTAAATTTACTATCGATCGTGCCCTGTACCGCCAAATCTAAATCAGCATCATCAAAAACAATCAAAGGTGCATTTCCACCTAACTCAAGTGACATTTTTTTTAGTGTCGATGCTGATTGCTGCATTAACAAAGCACCTATCGGCGTAGAGCCCGTAAAACTCACTTTCTTTACAATACTGCTCGCCGTTAAAACGGGTGCAATTTCTTGTGCGTGACCTGTAACCACATTCAAAACCCCGCTTGGTATTCCAGCCTTTTCTGCCAAATAGGCCAATGCCAAAGCACTAAAAGGTGTCTCTTCAGAAGGCTTCACAATCATGGTACAACCTGCAACCAAGGCCGGAGCAGCTTTACGTGTAATCATCGCTGTTGGGAAATTCCAAGGCGTAATCGCAACACAAACCCCAACTGGCTCACGAATCGTTTTTAACCGTTTATCATTTGTCGGTGCAGGAATGGTATCGCCGTACATGCGACGTCCCTCTTCTGCAAACCAGTCAATAAAACTGGCTGCATAGCTAATCTCACCTTTTGCCTCATTCAGAGGTTTGCCCTGTTCAATGGTCATAATGGTGGCCAGTTGATCTTTATAATCCAACACCAATCGCGCCCAGTTTTTCAAAAGGTCAGACCGTTCTTTGACACTTTTCATTTTCCAAGCCTGCAAGGCATCCGAAGCGGCTTGAATTGCCTCATGAACTTGTTCAACAGCCAACGCTGGAATGGTTGAAATAAGATCATTATTTGCAGGATTAAAGACCTCAATCGACTGATGATTGGAGGATTCAATCCAATTTCCGTTGATATAAGCCAAATTTTTAAATGCGTCTAAATGAAGAATATCCATATTTAATCCTTAGTAACGTTCTAAATAGCGTTGTCGCTTTTTCACAAGGGTGGATTGATCAATCCCTAAAATTTGTGCGGCTTTTTGCGTCGTTTTATATCGCTCTAAAGCCTGAGAAATTATGTTGTATTCAAATTCATCGACCTGTCTTTTGAGACTTTGATCTGTAGAAGACGTATGTCCTTTTTGAATTGATTGCTGAATATTTGCTGGAATATCTATCGGTTGAATAAGATCCATTTCACTCATGACGACTGTCTGTTCGACAAAGTTGGTCAGCTCTCTTATATTTCCTGGCCATGCATATTTTTTGATTAACTCAATTGTTTCCATTGCATAACGTTTATTCAATTTGTATTTTTTATTGAAAATTTCTAAATAAAGTTCTAGTAATGGACCCAATTCATTTAGGCGATCTTTTAAATCATCAAGATGCAAAGTGGCGACGCAGACGCGGTAATACAAATCGTTTCTGAACAATCCTTTTTCAACCAAGCCCAATAAGTCATGATGTGTCGCAGAAATAATACGAACATCGGTATAAATATATTCAAAACCGCCTACTGGAATAAAACGATTGTCTTCCAAAACCTTCAAAATTTTGGCTTGTAACGCGAGCGGTAAATCACCAATTTCATCCAGGAATAGTGTTCCGCCATTCACCGCTTCAAACAATCCTTTTTTTCCTTTCTGTAACGCCCCAGTAAATGCACCTGGCACATAGCCAAAAAGCTCTGATTCCAACAATCCTTCAGGCATCGTGGCACAGTTTATTTCTAAAAAAGGTTTATCTCGACGTTCACTACATTTATGAATATGACGTGCTAAAACAGTTTTTCCCGTCCCAGTATTACCTTGTATTAAAATTTTAATATCAGAAGATGCTATTCTTTCGGCTTTTTTATAAGTACGATTGGTCGAATCACTTAAATGCTCTAAAAAACCTGTAGTTGATTTTAAGCCTGAATATTTTTTCTGTGTATTTTTAATATCCTCCAGCTCTCTTTGTGCATTCTGTGCTTCTGTTAATGCCGTAATGTCTCTTACAGAGGTAATAACCGCAATTAACTTCTTTTTCTCATTAAATACTGGATGCCCAGTAACCAATAATTCTTTCCCATTTTTTAAGGATTGAAGCAATGTTTTCTCTTGATGTGTTTTAATCACATCCAGAGAAACAGATCGAGAAATAACACCTTGTTTTACTAAGCTTTGGATTGGGGTATTTAACAGATTTTCTCGGCTCAAACCTGTGAGCTGTAAATATCCATTATTCACAAATAAGATAATTCCCTTTTCATCTGTAATGAAAACACCATCATCGATAGCATCAACAATTGAAATAAACATTTTTTTTGAAATGCCTATTTCATTGAGATCACGATTTAATAGAAAATCTACCCAATCCATTTACTTCATTCCTTTGATTTTAGTAAGCCGCCTCATAGATTTTTTCAATCTCTTGAAGATTCAGCTTTCTTGGATTATTCCGTAGCAATCTTTCAATTTTAATTGCTTCAGCTGCCAACTCAGGAATAACCTCTTTGGGTATATTGAAATGATTCAATCCCTTCGGGATATTAACCATTTCACATAAAAGATATAATCGATCGATTACTTTGCTTGCGATTTGAATCGAGTTACAACCAACAATAGGTTCATCAAAACACTGTGCGATGACCCTAAACTTATCTAAACATGCGACCTTGTTATATTCCATGACATAAGGTAACAACAGCGCATTACTTACTCCGTGTGCAATATGGAAACGGCCTCCCAATGGATAAGCCAAAGCATGCACTGCTCCGACTCCTGCATTACCAAATGCAAGACCGGCCATTAAGCTTGCATTGGCTAAATCTTCCCGTGCTTGCATATTTTCTGGATTTGCGTAGGCAGCAGGTAGTGATTTCATGATTAAAGTCATTGCCTGAATTGCGAAGGCATCTGTTAATGGAGATGCATTCACTGAGATAAACGATTCTATTGCGTGGACCAACGCATCTACGCCACTTGCAGCGGTAATTGACGGGGGGCAACTCACTGTCATTTCTGGAGCAATAATGGCGACATCTGGCAATAGATAATCACTAACAATTCCTTTTTTTACCTGATTTACAGTATCAGATAAAATAGCGATATTGGTTACCTCGGAACCTGTTCCTGCCGTTGTTGGCAGTACAATTAAAGGTAATCCTTTCTGCTCTACTTTATTTTCGCCAAACAAACTATCCAAAGGCACATTATTATTTCCGTATATTGCAACACATTTGGCAGTATCGATAACACTTCCACCACCTATAGCGACAATGCCATTGTATTGATCTCGCTCAAAAAATTGTTTTGTTTTGAGTACAACATCAATTTCAGGTTCTGGTGTAATATCTGAATAAATCGTATATTCAACATTATTATTGATTAAATTTTGTTTTATTTTTTCTACTGCTACAGAATTTAACACTCCTTTATCAGTTAAGACCAAAATTTTTGACATTTTCAACCGATGGATATGATGAATGAGTTCCTCAGAAGCCCCAATACCTGTAACCAGCTTACTAACCGATTTAAATAAATGAATTGACATATTCATAGTCCCTTATTACTTATTCCCACCAGAATATTGCAATGAGTATGCCAAGTTTTTAATCCTTATTTTTCATAATCTTAATTTTCCTAATTATTATTTCTGATGAATATATTCATAATTACATGTCATTAATTCATAATTACATGTCATTAATTCATAATTTCAATACTGTTTAAAATATATTATTAAGTAATCAATATTATTTCTTTTGTTCAAACCATTCCTGAATCATCTCTAAAAACAGCTTCATCCCCATTGAGTGAATACTAATGGATTTATAAACTGCACATGCATGCCATAAAAAAGTAGGATTTTGATAATCTAAGACAGCAATATCCCGACTTTCTAGCAAAGACTGGAATAAATGGCTTGGTCCAGCAGTAATCGCATCACTATGCATAACATGATGAATCAATAAATCGTAGTCATTCACAGTTAAGCTAATATGAGCTGTACGTCCGTCATGTGTTTGGCCCTTTAACCATTGCACTTTTTGTTTGGCAACTCTTGGTAAAGCAAATGGGTAATCAATTAAATGTTCAAACTTAAGATCTTCTATTTCCAACAAAGGATGTCCAGTTCGCACGACAAAAACGGTTGGATCTTGCAGCAATGGAATCGAGATAAACTCATCAGTAAGATCAACATACTCTGTACTTAATATCCCTAGATCTAGAATGCCATGTTCTATTTTCTCAATAATAGTTTTAGGATGATCAACATATAGATGTACTTCAATTTCAGGATATTGCTTAGTAAATAAGGGGATCACATCTTTCATCAACCCATGAATAATCACAGGCCCTGTCCCGATGTGTATTTCTCCAACTTGACCACTCGAAAGGAGTTTAATCTCCTTATGTAAGGTATCTAACTGCTGCAAAATTTGTGGAGCTTGTTTTAGAATATGTTCGGTATATAAAGTCGGTTTAACGCCTTTACTGGTTCGCTCAAACAAGGTCACACCCAAGTCATGTTCTAATTTTTTAATACTGTTGGTTAACGATGGCTGAGTCATACAAAGTGCCTCAGCCGCTTGATTGATCGTTCCAATTTCAGTTAACACCATAATTTGCTGTAGATGTCTTGGTTTAATCATTTCTCATCCCTGAATATTTTATTGTGATTCATAAATATATTAAAAAAGCACTTCCATTCACCTTTGCCTAAAAATATACCTTAATTTTATTATTTTAGACGCTATTAGGTATATCTAAAAGCTATAACTTTCATACAAAAAATCCATTACACAATATAACTCAAACTTCCTATGCTGCTTCTAGATTAAGCACCTTTAATCCGTTCTGTTTCGATTCAGAAATTAAAGTCATATGAGCAAGGATGTAAAATGAAACACACTTTAATTCCGCTACTGATCAGCAGCGTCGTGATTTCCACCCCGTTTGCAACACAAGCACAAGAAACCACAGCTCAAGCGACTCCTCAAACACTCGAGGCTATTCCTGGTCCTCGCTCTTGTTTTTGGGCTCGTGGTCCTGTCAGTGCTGATCCATATATCAATATCGCTTACCCAGATGCCAATGTTTATTATTGGGCAGGTACTTTCACCATCCCTCAAGGAGCAAGTCTTAAACTCAAAGGTGAATTTCCACGTTCACGCTATATGTCTTTTATTAGTTATGACGAAGCTGGGAAACCAGTTGAGTCCGTTGCAGACTATTTAATCAAGCCAAATAAAAATTCTGGTAATCCCTTCGTTTATGGGCAACAACGGAGTCCATCACAACGTGAGTACAGCTTAAATGTATCTGCCACCCCTGTGACAGCACAGCGCAAGGTTGGCCAATTGAGTCAGCCACAAAGTGTTAATCAACTCTATGCGCCTGCTTACGGCAAAAATCAGCAAATGATTTTATATCGAATCTATTTACCTGATAACGGACAAAGCGTCACAGGAGGCGTCAGTTTACCAACACCTCAATTAACTCTTGCAGATGGTCGCGTATTAGAGGGTGATCAAGCCTGTGCACAACTCAAAACCAATCAACCATTACAACTGACTTCTGCTGCGGTCAGCATTCCTTCCAATCAATATCGCCAGTTGATCCACCAAGCAGGAAAGCCAGATACATGGCCAGCACAGAATCCTGCACAATGGTTTATTCAACTTGATCGAGAAAGCCTATTAGGGATCTTTACCGGCAAGATCAATGAACAAGCAAGACGCTCTGAAGGTGGCTTTTATCCCAACTTAGATAATCAATACATCAGAACAGTTGTGAATAGAAAATATGGCAAAGTCTTTGTCCTTCGTGGAAAAGCACCGACTGTTTCTAAGACCTTCAACAATAATGGGCTTTTGACGCAGGGCGATTTGCGTTATTGGTCAATCTGTTCAAATCAAGGTTTTGCCAATACACGCGTCAATGATTGCTTATTTGATGAAGAAATCCCAGTTGATCAAAATGGTTATTACACCGTTGTTGTAAGTCGAGTCGCTGACCGCCCGCGCAATGCCAAACCAGAATGTGGTATCGGTTGGTTACCTATGGCAGAAGATGGAGACGGTGCTGTTGACCCAGATATGACTATTGTCCAGATCAGACACATGCTTGCATCAAGCAGTTTTAAAAACACCATTGCTAATGTCGAACAGCAAAAAGATTTAGCTTCGGTGATGGGAGAATACCTGCCAAAAACCAACTATCTGATGCCAAATCAAGTCGAAATTTTTAATCCCTGCCTTAAATAATCAATAGAACCAATCCATACAACACCCAAGAACATAATAAAAACTTGTGTGTTGTATGCCCCAAAAGGAATTTGGAGGCTCCAATGTATTCACGTATCAGACATCACACCTTATCAGCTTTAGTCACAACACCATTTATCATTAGTACTGGGTACAGCGCAGGCCTTGATCGCTCAGGGCAATCCATTACTGATTTTTTTCAAAAGGGAACCTATGCATCCCTCTCTTATAATTATTCTATACCAGATGTGAGTGGGCAAGATAAAGGTTTGAGTAGCCAAGGCAATCCCAACAACATCCCCAATATTAGCACCAATAATAGCGCTTTAAGGGGCAGCTTAAAAACAGATTTAAATGAAAAAATAAGCCTAGGGCTCATTTATGATCAACCTTTCAATATTAACCTTCAACATCGTGGGCACAGCAACTTTGTTTCTCAATTTGAAAATAAACCCGCTGAAGGTACTCAAGCCAAACTAGACAGTCATAATTTGACAGGGCTTATCGGTTTGAACATTAATAGAAATTTAAGTGTATACGCAGGTCCTGCCTTAGAAGAAATTAAAGGTAACATCAAACTTCGTGGAGAAATTTATAAAGGTAGCGCCAATTACAATGCCGAACTGCACTCTGATTATGCAATGGGTTGGATAACAGGATTCAGCCTGAAAAAACCCGAGATTGGGCTAAAAGCAGCACTAACTTATCGCTCCGAAATAAAACATAAAACACGTACCACAGAGCAGTTTTCAGCATTAAGTAATGATCTTTACACGCTGCCTGTTACATTTACTTCGCCAGAATCAGTAAATTTTGATTTTCAAACAGGCTTAAGTAAACAAACCTTACTCAATGCCAATATTCGTTGGGTGCCATGGAAAGACTTTGAGTTTAAACCCGCCAAATTGGCAGAGCGAACTGCTCCAGCCAGTCTAGATAAAATAGGACTTCCTCTACTCAGTTATGAAGAAGATCAATGGTCAGCACAAATTGGAATCGCGCAGAAACTTACTGATAAATTTTCAGTCTCAACATCTGTCAGTTGGGATTCAGGTCTTGGTGATCCAGCTAATGCTCTTGGACCAGTCAATGGTTACTGGGGATTCGGGCTCGGCTTCCAATATAATTTTCTACCCAACTGGGCAGTTTCACTTGGCGGAAGATATTTATGGCTTGGAGATGCTCAAGCACAACGTCAGAATGGTGATTTAGTTGGAAGCTTTAGCGATAATCACAGTACGCTTCTAAGTTTAAAATTGGCATACCAAAAGAAATAGACCATAAAAAAGCCCTTGTTTTCACAAGGGCTTTTTTATTTATTTGGCAGAGGATCAAGGACTCGAACCTTGACGAACGGTTTTGGAGACCGTCATGCTACCATTACACCAATCCTCTAAACTGCATGATTAAATCATATTTGACTCAATCATAAGAAAATAAGAAATGCTTACCTTCTTAAATATGGTGGGGGCGAAGAGACTCGAACTCTTACACCTTGCGGCGCTGGAACCTAAATCCAGTGCGTCTACCAATTTCGCCACGCCCCCGATGGGTGTGTATATTAGAGATAAACCTTTCTACTGACAAGCCCTTTTTATAAAAAAACTATGTTTATGAAAGCTAATGCTTTTTTAATATACAGATAGAAACAGCAGACACAAAAAAAGGAACTTTATATAAAGTTCCTTTGAATTTGGCAGAGGATCAAGGACTCGAACCTTGACGAACGGTTTTGGAGACCGTCATGCTACCATTACACCAATCCTCTATAACCACATGATTAAACTCTATTTCGTTTAATCATAAAAAAAGCAAGATACTCTTGCTTTTTAAATATGGTGGGGGCGAAGAGACTCGAACTCTTACACCTTGCGGCGCTGGAACCTAAATCCAGTGCGTCTACCAATTTCGCCACGCCCCCGATGGGTATGCATATTAGTGAGAAACATACTCTCTGACAAGTCTTTCTATTAAAAAAACCATTCAAATGAACAGATAATATTCAAATCACGCATTTATGTTTACTTTTACAACATATCAAGTTGTTTTAAGCAATCTTTTACCTCTAAAACTGAATTAAAGCGTTGTTTAATATGCTTTTGCGTGAGGCCATTAAGTAAAGGAAAAAAGCATTGCAATGTAGATGGAAGTCGAATGTGTAGTTGTTGGCAATGCAATACTGCCCAATCGTGATAAGTACTCGCCTTTAATCGAGATTGAGTGAGCCATTCATACACAATAACCCCCAAGGCATATAAATCACTTTGAATGCTTTTCCCTGCCCCCTGAAAAAGCTCTGGCGCCATATAATGTGGTGTTGCATCTAAAGTGTGAATCGGATGCCCTATCCGAAAAGATTGCTCAAAATCAATCAGCCGACATGAGTTTTCATAGAAACGAAAATGTTCTGCTTTCAAATCACCATGCACCCACCCGAATTGGTGCAATGCATCCAGCGCATCTAAGGCCAAAAATAGCTTTTGTTTGATCTGCTCAATATTCTCGAAAATAGCAGCTTCAGCAAAAAAATCATGCGCATCAACCGTGATCACTCCTATTCCATCCTGATCTAATTCATTTATAAGATGACGCAATGGAATCATTTGGAATGGTAATAAAAATGCTTGTTCTTGCTGCTGACAGTGCTGATAAAAAGCTAACTCTCGTTGGAAAGCCTGTGCCAAAACAGGCTGATCATTGGTTTTATGGAATTTCAGCCAGTAACGTTGTTGATCAACTTGAAAGGTGTAGACACGCCGCCCAAAGGCATAACTTTGCGCTTTGGTCACTAAGTTTAGATCGTTAAGTTGAATCTTTGGATTAGAGATCCACGTAGTAAAACTCATTCTGCTGCTTTTCTTCCTGCTTCCGCAACGATATTAGACAATGCTCGATGGTTTTTCCAATTCGTGCATGTATTTCAATAGAAGCAATTTTCGGCCATGTGGCACGCTCACCTTCTTGCTGCAAGATTTTAAACAGTTTTGGCCGTGGGTTTTTCAGCATATAGCTATAATGTCTGAGTCCATATTTGGCAATAATATTGACGTCACCATAATAACGCTGCCCCAAAATACCATAGCCATGATCCAGTACACGACGAATCGGGAAGAAACTGCCCATATGACTGCGCGTTAAATCCATCACTTCCATTGCAATGGCTTTACCTTGACGGCGAACAATTCGTTCAGGCCAACTGAGTACATCTCTACGAAAACGTTCGGTGTCACTTTGCATAAACGGCACAATATGCGGATTGACCTGACTGGCAATAGTGTAATTAATATTATAGAGCCGAGCCATCTTTTCCTGCGGAAAATCACTGCGCATACTGCCATCCACCCACTTGGTATTGGCGAGATATGGCGTATGCTGCCCATCATAACGCTTACTGGTCAGATGCACAGGTGGAAATAACACAGGCACCGCACAAGAAGCCAATACTGCACTCCACACCAATACATTCGGTGCGGTCAGTGCATTCATAATACGTGGATTTTGGGCTGTGTTATAGGGTGCAATCACGATATTAATATGACGTTTGGATTGTTTATAAGCTTCTGCAAACGTAACATCACCCAAGTTCTGCATCAGAAATTTTTTCAAATACATCACATCAGCAATACCACCATTCGCCCGCAATAATTCAGTTACTTTCCTAAATTTAAAGGCATCACTAAAAAAATGTTCCCCTTGCAGCAATTCAGGAACTTGATCTGGCGTAGAAACGCCTAACATTCCTGTCATGATTGCCCCTGCACTTGAACCCGATAAAACTTGAGGCATCAGATCTTGTTCGATTAATGCTTTACACACCCCAGTATGAAATAAACCTAGCGTTGCGCCTCCAGAAAACATCACAGCGGGTTGACCATAGGCCTTTTGACATTCTTCAAAAAACTGAATTTTTTCTTTTAGTTGAAAGGTAATACATTCACTCGAAGCCAAGTAACGTAGGCAGTCACTCATTTCCTCAACATAGTTTTCAATGATTTTTTTAGTACCAATATAGGTCTGTGCAAACAACATCGGATGCCCAATATTGGCAAAGTCATAAGACAAGCCTTCTCGTAACACATAGATCAGATCTAAAGTCCGATGCTGCATACGATATTTTTTTAATAAGTTATAGCGTTTAGATAAAATTTCCGCGTCATAATAAGGCGATTCATTGTCATATTTCCATGCTTCATGACCTGATTCTTCATCTAGTTTAAGTGCAATTTCTTTCCATTCGGCATAAGAACTGGCATGTCGTAAGCGTTCTTGCAACACATCAACTCTATGTGTCTGATATGTATTCTTTTTCTCTTGAACTCTATTGAACATTCGCGATCCTGATTTTCAGCTTATTTTTTATATTCTTGCACCTATACAATGCAAAAAGCAGCCACAACAATCAAGGGTAAAATCGATTTATTTCGATATTTCTGATGATATTTTCTTTATTTCGGTAATAGCAGTGATAGTATCCCTATTCATCATTGAGTTTGGTTTATATGTATGGCTATCCTTGATTTACCCGAATCTATTCTTCAATCGCTATCAAGTGTTTTAACACAGCTTCAGCAAGTTCTCCCTGCACCAAAGCAACCCACTGACTTTTCAGCAATCGCATTCCGTTGGGAAAACCAGCAACTTGTCGCCATACAACAACCTAAGAAAATGCATTTGGAAGACTTAAAAGGCATTGAGCGCCAAAAAGACAAGATCATTCAAAATACCCTACAGTTCCTGAATGGCCTACCTGCCAATGATGTCTTACTGACAGGTTCTCGTGGTACTGGAAAATCATCGATTGTACGTGCGCTTCTCACCGAGTATTCAACTCAGGGTTTACGCTTGATTGAAATTGAGCGTGATGATTTATCTGATTTACCCAAAATTCAAAAGCTGATTGAACATCGTCCTGAAAAATTTATCGTTTATTGCGATGATCTGGCCTTCAATGCCGAAGATGAAAATTATCGTAGTTTAAAAAGCGTCTTAGATGGTTCACTACAATCAGGCTCAAGCAATTTTATTATCTATGCAACCAGTAACCGTCGTCATTTACTGCCTGAGTTTATGCACGAAAATACACCAGTACGGAAGGTTGATGTACCGCAATACACCGAGTTACATCCGCAAGAAGCAATTGAAGAAAAAATTTCGCTCTCGGATCGTTTTGGGATGTGGCTCTCCTTCTATCCAATGGATCAACAGTTGTATTTACAAATTGTAGAGCACTACATTGTGAAAGCAGGCTTGGACTATAACGATCTGGTTCGTGGCGAGAGTTTGAAATGGTGCCAAGCACGTGGTCAGCGTTCTGGACGTGCAGCCTATCAGTTCTCAAAGCACTGGATTGGCTCGCAAAATCTAGAAAAATTGTCAAACAAAGCCTCTGCATAAATGTCCTGAAAAGCCGTAGCTTTGTCCTTATTTCCGCTTAGCATTGGCAATTGTTTCTCATAATCTAGCTGTCACAGCATGGATTGAGTTTAGGAAACAAGATGAAGAAACAATTGCCACCGACATCCCTGACCAGCAAAATTTTGGGTAAAAGCCTGTTATTGGCACAAGGCTCGCTTGATAAAGCCGTAAAATATTCAACAACACCATTTTCAGAACCAGACATCATTCGCCCACGCACTGATGGGAATTTTTATACATGGACACATTATGGAATCTTCTTTCCTCTGCTGCCTGAGCCTCATCGTTATTTAAATATTATGATCTTACTGGGTACACCAGGAGCACTTGCGTTTGACCATGATGATATTACCCTAGGTGACCCAAGAAAGACTGCCACGTTTTTCTCTAGTACCGCTGCGGTAGATGAGCATCTACTCAAAGCTTATATCATTCCAGAACAGACCAACATTCAAGACAATGGAACAACTATTGAGCTCGGTGAAGAAGTTTCGATTCAAGGAACTCTACCGAATATTCATCTCAAAGGTGCCTATCATGGACTCAGCTTTGAATTTGATTTAGATGTCACCGATCAAATCTCATGGTTTATCAAAACCCCAATTTATGATCATTTTAGTTTATTGGCTAACTTCAAAGGTCGGCTTGAGTATCAAGGGAAAGTCACACCTGCAGAAGGCTTATGTACCTATGAATATGCCCGCGCTACAGGTGCGCATGGCGTAGTAAAAAAGTTGTTGCCTGAACCTTATAAATTACCACTCGATTTCTTTACCTATCAAATTATCAATTTGACGGATAGCACTCAATTATTGCTCACCAAAGCTGATATTTTGGGTCAACCAGCAGCCTATACATTGCATGTTCGACATACCGACAAGTCTGCTGAAGTTTATACCAATGTCGAGTTCAAGGTGATTGCACATCAAGTTGATGATTATGTTTCGCCAAGTGGTAAGAAAATGCGCTTACCGCAATTATTCTCTTGGTCTGTCAAGGATGATGCTGATCAGAAAATTTTAGATATCACCGCAGAAATTGATAGTCCATTCCGTTATGGTCATGGCATTGGTTATGCCAGTGCTTATACCTTCACAGGCGAATATTTAACTGCCCCTGTTCAAGGTCGTGGTTATATCGAATATGTGGATGTAGAAGATCAGAATGCATTTAAGAATTAAATGAACTGAACACGTTGATGAGTCTTTGCTAAAACTTCAAAGGCTCATCATTTCCCTTTGCAATCTAGTTGCTCTGAGGGTTCAAAGTATCAATCATTTGATTGATTGAATCCTTAATCTCCGCTGCCACGTTTGCATCATAACCTTCGACCAAGAATCGGCTAATGAGCCCTTCAATCAGCGTATAAGTCACTTCAACCAACATCTCTGTTTTTGAATAAGATTGCAAATATTCCGTAATCAAGTTTCTAATCCAAACTTTATGTTCTTTTGACACTGAGATGATGTCTTGATCACCCAAATGCGACTCAGCCACAGCTCTAACGAATAAACATCCTTTAAAGTTATCTTCTTGAAACCATAATAAGTGCCAATCGATCAACCTGTTCAATGCCTCTCGCCCTGTTGCCTCCGCCACATAGTCCAATAAACGCTGCCTAAACTTTTCATCACGTGCTTCCAAGACCGATTTCACCAATTGATTTTTATTTTTGAAATAGGTGTACATCGTGGTTTTTGAACAGCCAGATTCATCTCGAATAAGGTCAACTCCGACCCCAACAAAACTATTTTCATAAAATAATTTTTCTGCAGTATGCAAAATTTTATCAGCAGACTTCGACATAAAGATTTACTCATTTAAAATAGTACAGATCTGTACTATTTGTAATTTTAGTTCTATTATCGCCATAAAGCAACCCAGTCGTGAGATCACCATGTTATCTTTATTCAACGGTAGAGAACATCTTGCTCCCTTACCCCAATCCATTGATATTATAAGAAGTTTAATTGGCGGCACATTAAGCATCTTGATCTTAATCCTGCTCAGTAAATTCACCCACAATCTATTTATCATGGCTCCTTTTGGCGCAACCTGTGTGATCTTGTATGCCGTATCGCAATCGCCTTTGGCTCAACCTCGCAATGTAATTTTGGGACATTTTGTCTCGGCTTTTATTGGCTTACTGTTTCTTAAAGTTTTTGGTACATCGGCTTTGAGCATTGCACTTTCTGTCGGTTGTGCGATTGCAGCCATGCAACTTCTGCGTTGTGTTCATCCACCTGCTGGCGCAAATCCGCTGGTGATTTTGCTAACCGCCAATACCATTCAATACCAATGGAGTTTCTTATTTTTCCCCGTGTTATTAGGCTCAATTGCACTCGTTATGGTGGCATGGTTGGTTAATAACCTTAAATCAGAAAAGAAATGGCCTGTGTATGGATTGGCTTTTATCCACAGTAAGAAAAATGTTGAATAACCCATCTATCGATTAAAGCGCAATGTCAGCGTTTTAATCGATGCCATCCTGTTCATCAAAATTCAATGAAATTCCAATTTCACCTTGCAAATAATTTACTTTTCAATAAAATTAGGTAGGTCGGTATATATAAATATATTTTCTTATGAGCTCGAAATCAGCAAAACAAAAAATCTTGGATGCAGCATCTAACCTGTTCTATAACGATGGCATTAGCAACACAGGCATCAATAGCATTACAGAGAAAGCCAATGTGGCAAAAATGTCGCTGTATAATAATTTTGCCACCAAATCCGATCTGATCACCTGCTATATCGAAGCACGCCACCAAGAATGGCTAGATTTATATGAAAAGAGAAAAGCTCAAATCCAAACACCAATCGATGGTATTTTGGCGGTTTTTGATGCTTATCAGGATCACGCAGAATTTGCTTATGAAAAAGGCTTTCGTGGTTGTGGCCTACTCAATGCAGCCGCAGAATTCCCTGCACATAGTCCTGAACGTTTGGCGGTTAAACAGCATAAAGATGAAATCGAAGCAATTTTAGCGGGTCATTTACAGCAGCTCAGCAGCACCCCACAACGAGTCAAAGAACTGGCACTACTGCTTTCATTTATCTTGGAGGGTTCGATTGCTCGTGCAGGTTTAGAAAGTTCAAGTGACAAAGTATTTGCTGCAAAACAAATGGTTCAGAACCTATTAGCGCAAGAGGTTTCAAAGTGAGTAGTACCTCTTTTAGCCTCAGTGCTCATTCTGGTTTTATTGCAGTGCTCATTGCCTCTATTTTATGGGGAACGACAGGCACAGCTGCTTCTTATGCTCCAAATCTAAGTCCCTTAGCGATTGGCGCAATTGCAATGGGTGGCGGTGGTTTATTACAAGCTTTATTGGCCCATAAAAATATCCGCAGTCATTTACCTCAAATTCGCTCTTACTATCCATTATTGTTGATTGGCATGGTCTCTGTTGCGATTTATCCACTGGCTTTCTATTCGTCGATGCGTATGGCGGGGATTACCATTGGCACGGTCGTCTCAATTGGTTCAGCACCCTTATTTACCGCATTACTGGAAAAGTTCTTTGATAAAAAAGCACTCTCAGGTAAGTGGTTTATTAGCTTTATTTTTGGTGTCGCTGGTGTTTTATTGCTCTCTATAGGGGAATCACATTCCCAAGCATCTGCACATACAATTGCGACAGACCAGAAAAGCATTGGCATTATTCTCGGACTGATCGCTGCCCTGACCTATTCGTTATATTCTTGGGCTGCCAAGAAAATGATTGACCGTGGGGTCGACTCAAAAGCTTCGATGGGATTAATTTTTGGCTTCGGTGCTTTAATCTTATTACCTACCTTATTTTTTACGGGTTCAAACCTGTTTGATGAGTCTGTAAATTTGTATGTTGTCGGTTATATGATGCTGATCCCGATGTTTCTCGGTTATCTGTTATTTGGTTATGCTTTAAAGACCATTTCAGCCAGTACCGCGACCACACTGACCTTATTTGAACCACTGGTTGCCGCTTTGTTTGCAGTATTATTAGTCGGTGAAAAACTCGCCCCGATTGGTTGGGTTGGTATGGTTCTGATTTTTGTTTGTCTGGCAGTATTGTCAAAAGCAGATCGTTCAAAGCAAATCAGCTAAAAGATGTTCTAGACCATTAAAATAAAAAGTAGGAATAGTGTACATACCAAGTTAAATGCAATCACTTTCCCGTTAAAGAACAATGCTGCTTTTGCTGATTCTTTAACGGGTTGCTCGCCCTCCTTTGCTATCGCCGACAGTACCATGCCGATAAGATTACAAACAGTCGAGACCAACAGTATCAAAAAAAAGAATAAATGAATTGGGGGCATTTCACAGATTCGATCCGTTGTACATGGAATACTGAGAACATAGATTGAAAAGCCTGTAGCCGCAATAATAAGCAGAATACTTAACCATGCACAGCCATTGGCTGCTTTAACCACCCACATGATTCACTCCTTTTTATTTATATATTATTAAAAAAATACAATATAATTATTTGATAATTAAAATATTAATTATAAAAGATACAGAGCAATAGATTTCCTCTGCATCCATTTCAAGATTTAAAGATCAATACTCTCTGGCTAATTTTTCCAATGTGGTGAGCATTTTTCTCACTACACTTCTTTTATGATGCAACATATTCTTAATGTTGCTTGGATTGAAACCTGTCAATTTTGCGATACCACGACTGGTCATATATTCACCAGTTTTCGCAAAGTGTTTTTCACTTAACTCAGTTTTCGCATTTGAGAATCGAACTGCCAGCTTATAATCACTAAACTCAGACCATGCACCTGTCTTATATTCGTCTGCATCAAAGCTACTCTTCTGCTGAGTAGGTTTTTCTCGAAGAATATTACTCAAGCGATTAATAACAATTTTTTCTTCACTTTTTTCAATTATTTGATAAAGTTCAGTTTCTTCAAAAGGACGCCCTAAAGCGATATCTTTTCTATATTGTTCAACGACTTTTTCTTTTGACTCGACCTTTTTCTCACCTTGTTGAGTGAGGCAGAGAATCTTAAATAAAGACTCTAATCGGCCACATGTAAAAATATAAGAAATTTTCAACTTACAACTCCATTATGAACGGTAGTTCATAAAAATATTTTCAAAAAAAATTTTGACCTATAAATTCACTATAGAATTCATTTAAAGGCAAATCAAAATCAGCAACTAACTGCCTTCTTGTCGTTTGTGTAATTTCACCAGTTTTCGGATTCAGACCCGTTTTTTCAACGTCTTTCCAATAAACACCTGTGCCACGTTTTTGCCATGCAGGGAGTTCATTAAAATTAATCTGCTGTGAAAAGAGTAAATCATGCTTTTCTTGACGATTTAACCCTTTAACTTGTTCCGTTGCTTCTGCTACTGCATGACCCGATTTTCTTAACATCCAATAACAGTGTGCATTTAATGCATTTCGATGAGCATCCTCTTGTCGCCAACGGAAGTAGTCATCTACCAATTGCGAATTGGGTAAAACACAAACTCGAGCATCAAAAGTAGCAATTTGGCCATGCATAACAGAGAATTTTGCACTAGCTTCACCAGCTAAAATAGAAAGAATTTTACGTTCCTTGCGGTTAAAACTTTCATCACGATAATGGAATAAAAGAGAAATTTCATCGCTCTGGGTATAACCATAGATGATATTAAAACCACACTGTAATAAATGGGTTGTGGTTTCTACCATTAAATCTCTAAAATGTACATCAAATGGCGCTTCGAATTGCCAAATCTCTTTGGTTAAGCGTGTAAATCCACGACCATCCAATCTGACGACAATATAATTTTCTGGTGGAATACAGAAATCGTAAGCCGTCTCATATTTTCTTAGTCTTGTATCTAAATCTTCAAATCTCATTATTGTTCTCTTTGATACAGCAAGCTCACATTAAAATCATTTTCTCGATCAATTGAAACGCTGTAAATTTCATCAAAACCTTCATTAAGCTCAGGGATTTCTAACTTTTTAAACGTAGAAATAACACCAACCCTAGGAATTTTCGCCTTACCTTCTCGTTGTTCATTCCGCAAAAGAGCATCATCCAGACTACTATCAAAATAGTAAGCAATCACTTTGAAGTGAGCATTTTTTGCATCTTGAACATATATCTTTCGATCTAGTTTAGTCGGATTGGTATTATCAACAACAACCTTCTGTTTTGCGTCCAAACAAGCCTGAAACAATATTTTCTCACGATGTCTGGTTTTCAACATATCAAGATTGAGACGAATATGCGTGTCAGAGAAACATTGCTTAAAGAATGTTGATTTACCTGAAGCTTGCCCACCTACAAAAATGATAAGCTCCATTTTAGGTCGGTTGTAACTCAGTCATTGGCCATCTTGGTGTTGTCGTCACCGCCAAACCATCATGTTGCCCAGCTTTTAAACGTTGATATCCAGCAAAGGCAATCATGGCGCCATTGTCTGTACACAATGCGGGCTCGGCATAATAAACATGTGCCTTGATCTTTGCCAGTGAAGTTTCTAATTGTTCACGCAAACGCAGATTTGCACTGACACCGCCAGCAATCACCAAACGTTTTAAACCCGTTTGTTTTAAAGCTTTCACTGATTTTTTTGCCAGCGTATCGACAACTGCCTCTTGGAAAGATGCAGCCACATCCGCATCACGATTTTCTTCACCTAACTTTTTCAGTTGTACTGAAACTGCAGTTTTAAGACCACTAAAAGAAAAATCCAAACCTTGATGTAAGATTGGTCTTGGGAATTCAAATGCTTTGGCATCACCTTGCAAGGCTAACTTCGCAATATTTGGACCGCCCGGATAAGGCAGTTTCATCATTTTTGCGACTTTATCAAAGGCTTCACCCGCTGCATCATCAATCGATTCACCGAGCAATTCATATTGACCGATGCCATAGGCCGCCATTAATTGGGTATGCCCACCTGAAACCAATAAAGCCACAAACGGAAATTCCGGTGGATTTTCCGAAAGTAATGGTGCCAGCATATGACCTTCCATATGATGCACACCAATAGCAGGTTTATTAAATGCAAAGGCTAAACTGCGGCCAAATAAAGCACCTGTCATCAATGCCCCCATCAGTCCTGGACCACGGGTATAGGCAACTGCATCAATCTCTTGCTTTTTGACGCCACTTTGCTCAAGCAGTTGATTAATCAAAGGAATCATTTTGCGAACATGGTCACGTGAAGCCAATTCAGGAACGACGCCACCATATTCGGCATGCAATTTGATCTGGCTATATAGAACCTGTCCACGTAAGCCGAGCTCGCTATCATAGAGTGCTAACCCAGTTTCATCACACGAAGTTTCTAAGCCCAAAACAATCATTAAACTGCCTTTACAACGATCAAAAGTAATATCAGAGCTATTATAGACTTGTGATCTGAGTTGTAAATGAGTAAAATACTGACCTTCACTTGCGATCTAGTGCAATAGTGCGTTAGATCTTATCCATCATCTTAGAGGATTTTACATGCCACAAGTTAAGTTGAAAGAAGGCGAACCAGTAGACGTAGCTATCCGTCGTTTCAAACGTTCATGCGAAAAAGCTGGTGTTTTAGCTGACGTTCGTAAGCGCGAATTCTATGAGAAACCAACTCAAGAACGTAAGCGCAAAAAAGCTGCTGCAGTTAAGCGTTATCAAAAGAAATTGACTCGCGAATCTGTACGTACTACTCGCCTTTACTAATTAATTTGTGATTGACTGCTGAAGAGACTATGAATACTTTAAAAAACCAAATTACTGACGTGTTAAAAAATTCAATGCGTGCCAAAGATATGGCAACAGTAACGGTTATTCGTGGTGTACAAGCAGCAATTAAGCAAATCGAAGTCGATGAGCGCATTGAGCTTGACGATGCTCAGGTTCTTGCGGTCATTGAAAAGCAAATTAAACAACGTAAAGAATCGATCAAGGCCTTTTCTGGCGCTGGTCGAGATGATTTAGCTAGTAAGGAACAAGCCGAAGTTGAGGTTATTTCTCAATTTCTACCAGCAGCTATGACTGAGGAAGAACTTGATTCCATCATTGAGCAAACGATTGCTGCTCAAGAAGCTACTAGCATGAAAGATATGGGTAAGGTGATGAATTCTCTACGTCCGATCATAGCCGGGCGTGCCGATCCTGCACAAGTATCTGCTAAAATTAAAGCAAAATTAAGCTAATCTGCTTAATTCTCCCCTTTATATCATCTATTCAATTAAAAATTGGATTCATTGCAATAATGAACCCAAAGTGTTTTTATTATTTAAAATCACACTGAACATTATATTTCGCAAGCATTTGCATTTCTTTTGATTCAACCACCTGCTTGATTAAATCCTGCTTGCTCATGTTGGCATATTGCGTTGGTAATGATGAACGATTTTGTTCAATCGCATCAGACATATCCTGAATATAACGCTGATTAATCTGACAGTACTTTGCTTGCTGCTCAGGCGTAAATTGTGACGTTTGTGGATTCAGACTTCGTAAAAAGCTGCGGATATCCTGTGCATATACACCACGAATTTTATCCACTGAGTTTGCATATTGCTCAATCGATGCTGCTGAGCTGATCCCCACACTGCTGATCGCAAAAATAAAAACTAAAATTTTCTTCATAAATGTTCTAACTTCTCAGCAATTGCTTACGCACGTCATCTTATCTTAATTCAATAAATTTTGGTTTATGCTCCAGAAAAAATTCTTCCTTCGGTGCGGGTATATTACCTTCTATCACAGTGCCTAGGCGTAAACGAATTACATCAGGCAAATCCTTTCGATAAGAATAGAGCGGACTGGCACAATTTTGACAAAATACACGCGCCTTGTTAACTGTATGAAAATATTCTTTCAGTTGCTCTTGCCCAGAAATTAACTCAAATTTGCTTTGCTCAATCGGGCTGTTCCACCCTGCAATTGAACCTTGTGCCTGTTGGCAATGACTGCAATAACATAAAATGCTGTTTTCAATTTCTGCATGATATTGATACTGCACAGCACCACACAAACATTGCCCTTTGATCATAACAATTTTCCCCTCAGTTTTATAAATATAAGTCGTCTTTAAGTTTTATGGTTTGATATAAGTTAAATAAGGCTCTGCTTTAGTTCAAGTATTTCACCAGCAAGCCCATCATAATCTTTGAACGCTGTATGAATGAATCCCTGACTTGTTAAAATTTTACGTGATGCGATATTGTTAGGGTCAATAATCGCAAATATCCGATGAATTGAATTTTGCTTTTTGGCATCACTCAGTAGCTGTTGACTAACTTCACGAGCTATACCTTTTCCCCAATAACTTGGTAAAAGCATATACCCCAACTCAACCTCATTGTCATTCAATTTTTTGATTTCCAATTTCGCTAAGCCTATATATTCATTAGTATTCACATCTAATATTTTAAAATGACCAAAGTTCGGATGTAATCGATTATTGACGATAAGCAACTGAAAATCTTTCATCGCCTCTTCTTCAGGAATCGCTCTTTCTGTAATCATCGCCATAACTTTTTCATTTCCAACCAGTTGGTAATAAAGCTTAAAGTCATGCCTATGAAATTTTTCTAGTTTGATTTCCATATCGTTATTACTCTTTCTAAACTGAATACGTCTCAGTAAATATCAGCTAAGGAAGCCGATTACAGTCGCATACGGCGTTCATCTTGCATCTGTTTTAAACGTGCATCAATCTTGGCTGACATGGCTAGATTCCCTTTCGCCAACCGTTGTGCGTGTAACATCGATTTAATTGCATTTTCTTCGTAACCCGACCAATACTCAGCCTCTGCACGATAACCCAATACATTGACTGCTTGTAATGGAGAACTCTTATCTAAATTGGTGGCTTGTTGCAGTAATTGCCAACCTTCTATATCACGCTGGTTTTTGTGGATAAAGCGTTGTACCAACGTTTGTGCCTGTGCAACTTGCCCTTGGCGAATCAGAACTTCCGCCAACTTATAGGACAAGGCTCTATTCTCCGGCATGGTCTTTTGAATCGGATTAATTGTGGCATAGGCCTGATCTAACTTATTTTGACCCAAATAAATATCAGTTTGGATCAAAGGAATCAGCACATGATTCTTGAGTTTCGGCTTCACTAAATCCAAATTGGCTTGTGCTTGTGCGTAGTCACCTTGTTCAAGATAGAACTTACTCAATGCCAATTGTGCAGCTGTATTTTTCTGATTTGCCAGTGACTGTAATTGAAGCTCAGTGGCCTGACTTGAAACCACTAAGGTATAGAGTTTTAAAATTTCAAAATCGAGATCGTAAATTTTTGATTTCACTTTCGGTAATTGATTAGCACGTAAACGTGCTTCGCTCATCCGTTCAGTAGTTAAAGGATGGGTAAACCAGAAGTCTGGTAAAAAACTGACACGACTGGTGGCACGATGCATGGTTTCAAAATAATCTGCCATGCTCTGTGGGTTATAACCTGCAGCATACATAAACTGCATGCCGATACGATCCGCTTCACGCTCCTGATTACGGCTATAACTCAACTGCTTATCCATCAATGCTGCTTGAGTCCCCATCATTACCGCTGCACCCGCATTGCCATCGGCTTGCGATGCGATGGCAGCCCCGACAAGAATTCCCGCCAATGCGAGCAAGCCCTGGCCCTTAAATGCTTCTTGAGAACGGCTGTAATGACGCTGAGCGACATGTGCAATCTCATGCGCCATGACCCCTGCAATCTCATCCATATTCTTAGCTGAAGTAATCAAACCTGTATTCAAGGCAAATAAACCACCAGGAACAGCAAAGGCATTAATTTGGGGATCTTTGATAATGACTAAACCAATCGGTTGGCCAAGTTGGGTCTGGCTTAAAATGCCTGAAAATACCTGTAAAAACTGATCTTCCAACCATGCATCTTGCACCGTTGGCATTTGACGATGCACTTCACGATAGACTTTTTCACCGATAAATTTTTCTTTTTGCTGATCGAGTAAACCTATACCGCTGCCAATTTCAGGCACTTCTGTTTGCCCAGCACTATGCGCAGGCAAAAAAACCTCAGTGTGACTCAGTTGAGTTGTGGCGAAAAGGCCACAGGCGAGCAGGAACGATCTCAAGTGGTTTCTCTATGATTTTAATAAAGAAATTTAATATAGCATTGAAAAAAGGAGAAATTTGCAACAAAGTGTTATAAAAGGCAGGAAAATCCTGCCTTACTTTATGATTTTTGAAATCAACTGAATTACTCTGCCGCAACGTAACGCTGATCTACACTAAATTTCTCTGGGAATTTGGCATTGATCGTGGCATAAAAAGACATGATCTCGGTCATATCCTTTTCATAATCCCCTGTAGGATAAACAATTTTTCCTACACCTGTTTTTTTCTTGGCATAGTCCATATACGCAAGTGCAATCGGTACACCCGCTGTTATTGCCACATGATAAAAACCAGTTTTCCATTGCTCTTGTTTAGCACGCGTTCCTTCTGGAGTCACTAGCATGACTAACTTAGGGTGCGTCTTAAATAAATCACTCATCAGCTGAACCATACTTGGACGTTCTTGACCTTCATGCTTGGCACGACGATCAATACCGATCCCCCCCATGGCACGCACAAAGGGACCAAATGGCAATTTCATATAACTGTCTTTGATGGTTAGGCGCACATTAACACCCAAGGCTTTTAACGCCAAACGCGCATATAAAGCATCCCAGTTGCTGGTATGCGGGGCAGCAATCATGACACATTGATCAATATTTAAATCCCAATGATTGTCAATTTCCCAACCCATTAAGCCCAAACTTTGTTCAGCTAATTTTTCAAACACCAGACGCCCCAAGACGAAGTCACAAAGGGCGCAAGTGTACCAATATTAATCAACTTAAAAAGATGGGCCCGCACAATAATGCAGCAATTAAATGATCAGCATTGTAAGCAATTATTCGAATTTCGGATTCACTAAATAGCGAGGTGTGCGATCTTCTAATGCATCAATCAAGTTCTGATAAGCAAGGTTGACCATCTTCTGACGTGTTTCAGCAGTTGCCGAACCGATATGTGGCGCAGTCACCGCATTTGCTAGCCCAAATAATGGAGAACTTTGTAGTGGTTCCTTGGCATATACATCTAAACCCGCTGCAAAGATTTTGTTTTGCTGCAATGCTTCAATTAATGCATGTTCATCCACCACCGAGCCACGCGCGATATTGACGAAGACAGCATGTTTTTGCATCAAATCAAATTGCTCGGCCCCAATCAATGCTTTTGACTCACTATTTAAGTCAACAGCCACTACAATAAAATCAGATTGCTGCAATAACTGATCTAAATCACGATACTGCGCATTGAAGGCCTGAGCCACCTCAATCTTTTCACGGCGATTATGGTACAAAATATTCATATTGAAACCATAAAAACCACGACGGGCAATGGCGGCTCCGATATGTCCCAGTCCAATAATGCCTAGGGTTTTGCCAAAAACATCTACCCCAAATTGTTCCATCGCAACAGTACGCTTCCACTGCCCTTGCTTGGTCCAAGCATCTAATTGTGGAATCTTACGTGCGGCACTCAGTAACAAGCTAAAGGCTAGATCGGCTGTGGTTTCAGTTAAAACGTGTGGCGTATTGGCAAGCCAAATTTTCTTTTGATTGAGATAGTCGACATCGTAGTTGTCGTAGCCAACCGACACGGTCGAAATAATTTTAAGTTTTTGTGCAGGTGCTAAATTGCTTTCATTGAGTAAACGCCCTGCACCAATCATGGCATCGGCATCAACCACTTCGGTCCGAATCTGTTCATTGATATCACCAAGCTTTGGATTGAGTACCACCACCTGATAATCTTGCTGTAACTGCGCTATCACGTCCTGATCTATTTGGCTGAATACAACGACTTTCTTCATGATTCGATTTCCGTTCTTTATTGCATGAGCTGCCACAATCGTCTTTTCAAGACAGGTTGAGCCAGCATTTCTTCTAAACTCGCTAAATGTAATATATTAGAATGCTGAATAAAGTCCAGTTGACCTAAGCATAATATCTTTCTGCCGCTTGCCGTAGCATCCAGAAAGCCTTGAATATAGGATGGTAGTCCTCTGCTCTCTTGAAATGCAGCCAAGGGAAATGGCCATTTCAACTCTGCGTATTGACCCAATCTTGCCTTTTGAATATTTTGCCAGAGCTGCCGTTGTGCATCGCTGAGCTGACTGCTTTCCAACAAAATGGCACAGTTTTCTAAAACATACATTTGCAGTTCAAATGCCTGAATCTGAGTTGTAATAACAATCTGTTCTTTTTCAACAACAACTTCTTTAACAACAGGCTTGGCAATAATTTCTGTAGGCTGAGGAACTTCTTTTTCGGCGATCACTAATGTTGGTCGCGATGCAACTTGAATCTCTTGTGGCGTTGATACGACATCTAATATCGGTGTCAGTGGCTGTGAAGTTTCTTCAACAATTTGATCCCGCCATAAGCTCGGTGCAGTATTTTTTTGACATACCACTTCTCTAGGAATCCAAACATCAATCCCCAAAGTTGCCAATATGTTTCTTTGCTGCCCGATCATGTTACCTACTCATTATCTTGATGCACAGTGATTTACAACACTGTAACCGTACATAGTCTAGCATAAACCAAGCCCCTCTAAATGACTTCCTTTTGCTCAATCACATCAATACACATTCAATTCTCGTTAGTTTAGGCAAATATTCAATAACAATAGGCAAGTTTTCACTCATCGACTTTTAGACAATATTTCATCATTTTGTCGCTTTTAGTTTTTATTAATATCGTATCGAATGCTCAAATGAAAAGGTTGACTCCATTTATGCTTATTCTTTTTGTTGCGATCGCCGTGGCCCTGCTTATTGCAGCGAGTGTTATATATGCACAACAACCCTTATTCGGTAAAATCCCTTCTGGTGAACGACTACAAGTCATTGAAAGCTCTCCCAACTATCGCCAAGGTCAATTTCGAAATTTAATTGAAAAATCAGGTATGAGCGAAGGCTCTAGTATTGCAGTTGAACTTTATAAAACCTTTATTAAAACCATTCCTCATCGTAATCCGATTGATCCCATTCCCTCCATTAAAACCAATCTACTTGCTCTTGATCCGAAACAAGATGTCATCATCTGGTTTGGACACTCATCGGTATTTATGCAGTTGCATGGTAAAACCTTTTTGATCGACCCTGTTATGAGTGGCAAAGCCTCTCCTTTCCCTTGGGGCACACGCGCCTATAAAGGGACTGATATCTATCGGGTTGAGGACTTACCTGAGATTGATTATTTGCTGATTTCGCATGATCACTATGACCACCTCGATTATGAAACGGCACTTAAACTCAAAGACAAAGTTAAATACGTGATTACTGGTCTAGGCGTCGGCGAACACTTTGAATACTGGGGTTATCCCAAAAATAAACTGATCGAGCGAGATTGGGGTGATCGAATCGAGTTTGATGATGGGATTAGCATAATCACTGAAACCACCCATCATGATTCACGACGTGCCTTTGATGGTGGAAAGAATTTATGGGTTTCTTTCGTGATTCAATCCCCGAATAAAAAGATTTTCTATACCGGTGATGGTGGTTATGACAAGCACTTTGTTGAGATTGGACAGAAATACGGCCCCTTTGATTGGGCCTTGATGGAAAATGGGCAATATGACGCCGCTTGGCGTTCAGTACATTGCCATCCTGATGAGGTTGCCCAAGCCACTGAAGAACTGAATGCACGTAATATGATTCCTGTACATCATTCAAAATTCAGTTTGGCCAAGCATGCTTGGTATGAACCGATTACCCGCATTGTTGAATATTCAAAAAGCAGAAAATATCGCCTTGCGACGCCGATGATTGGAGAATTGGTTGAACTGGATAATGAGCAGCAACCGTTTAAACAGTGGTGGAAGAATATTCGCTAATTCAAGCATGATTGTTATATCAGCCTCATTTCGATGGGGCTTTTTTATGGATACTGTAAAAATCGACAAGCTCATCAAATTAGGCAAACAACTGAGCATTTCAGGTCAATACGTTTCGTATTTTTAAGCTTAAATAAAATCATCAAAGATCAAGAAAATGACATCCACATGCCTTTTCTTAAATGATGAATCTTAAACAAAGGTCGTTAAAAATGAAAAATGTATTAATTCTTGGCGCATCAGGTCAAATTGCTCAATGGGTCATTAAAATGTTGGCCAACGAGCCTGAACTGACTCAAACGCTATTGCTCCGTGATGCAAAAAAATTAGGCACTGATTTGCCACCCAACGCAAAAGTCATTGAAGCAGATGTTTTGAATCTGGAGCAATTAAAGCAGGCTGTACAAGGGCAAGATATTGTTTATGCCAACCTTGCTGGTGAATTAGAACAGCAAACACGGAATATCATTGACGCCATGCACGGCGCAGGGGTTAAACGTATTGTTCTGATCAACTCATTAGGAATATATGATGAAGTCACAGGTAAGTTTGGTGAATGGAATCGCAATGAAATCGGCAAATACCTTGGCCCATATCGTAAAGCAGCGGATTTATTAGAAGCTTCTGATCTGGATTATAGTATTTTACGTGCAGCGTGGCTCATGGATGAAGATGAAATTGACTATGAAACAACGGAACGCCATGAGCATTTTAAAGGCACGGTCATTTCACGTAAAAGTGTCGCTGCCTTCGTGGTTAAAATTATTCAAACACCCGCATTAGCCTCTAGAAAAAACTTAGGACTCAATAAACCACACTCAGATGCCGATCAACCTTATTTCATCTAAATATGAAAAAATCGGACAAACAGGCACCCTGCGTGTCCGATCCTACCAAGTCTCGGTAGTAAGGGGTATTTTTTTAAACAGCAACCTGTTGGGCTTTTAGATGCGCATCTTTTAATGCATCCACCTTTAAAGCAGGAATATCCAGACCTTCCGCATAAACGAAGCGCACGTCATGGATACCCATTAAGCCTAAAACAGACTGTAGATAAGGCGTTACTGCATCCGTCACTTGCCCAAGGTGAATACCACCACGGCTGCTCATCACAATTGCCTTGACACCTTCAACCAGACCTTGAGGATAAGTTTCGGTATATCTAAAAGTATGGCGAGCACGCGCGACCAAATCGAACCAGTTCTTCAACTGTGTTGGCACATTCAGGTTGTACATCGGCGCACCGATCAACAATAGATCCGTTGCTTTAAGTTCTGCAATCAACTCATCCGATAACTGGACAATCTTTTGTATCGGCGCTGCAACGTGTTCTGCACCACGCAGCGCATGGAAAATTTCAGCATCCAGTACAGGTAAGTTAAGCGTGGTTAAATCACGAATGATCACTTCATCCTGTACGCCTGCTTCTGCACGTTGTTTTAAAAATGCATCGATCAAACGGCTCGTCTGTGATTGATCACCCATAATGCTTGATTTCAATACCAACACTTTCGCCATGTTTGCTCTCCATATCTTGATGGAGCTATCTTACTATTACATTTTAATCGCCAGTAGTGATACTATTTCAATCCATTGATTCCAAAAATTCTACAATCATGCAAACAGAGCTGAGTACGATTTCAATCTTTGTGACAGTGGTCGAGGCAGGAAGCTTTAGCAATGCTGCTGAACAACTACATCTGACCCGCTCGGCGGTGAGTAAAAGCATTGCGCGTTTAGAACAACGTTTGGGCGTGACTTTATTTAAACGTACTACTCGAACCCTCAGCTTAACAGCCGAAGGTACGCTGTTTTATGAGCACAGTCAGCGTGCTATTGCAGAAATCCATGCTGCTGAAAGCTTGTTGGATCAGGGTAAAATCAGTGCAACGGGCTTATTAAGAATTTCGGCCCCAGTTCTGTTTGGACAACTCTATGTTGCCCCAATGATGATTGAACTGGCACAACAGCATGCTGATTTGCAGGTGGAACTTTCATTTAATGATCGAACTGTCGATTTGGTCGAAGATGGTTTTGATTTAGCGATTCGTATCGGTGCTTTACCAGATAGCCATCATTTGATTGCGAGAAAGTTAGGTGATCATCGGATGCTACTCTGTGCCACACCCGAATATCTACAGCAATCAGGCACAGTGAAGGACTTGGATGATCTACAACAGCACACGGCCATTGCTTATCCTTATTCTGGGTCCCCACCGAAATGGCATCTTCAAGATGAACACAAACAACTGTATACCATCCGACCCCAAGCAAAATTGCTATTAAATGATATGCTGGTGATTAAAAATACCGTGTTGTCACATTATGGTATCGCATGGCTTCCCGATTGGCTCATTCATAAAGAACTACAGGATGGCAGTTTAGCTCAAGTCTTACCCGAGTTTTCCAGTGTCGACTTCCCAATCCATGTGGTCTGGCCGAGTTTGTCTTATATGCCATTAAAAACACGTTTGGCAATTGATCAACTCATTCAGTATTTACCGCCAACCCTATCAAACAATCGAAATATCTCCTGAGAAAAAAGAAAGGCTAAATTCCTTTAGCCTTTGCTTCATCTCAATACCGCGATCTCTTTCTGCTTACAATAAAGCAAGCTGTGGGAAAATTGCATCTTTGAATTCGAACTCATTGTTAGGATTGACTATCCCTACGGTTTTATCACTTAAATAAAGTTGATAAGCACTTTCAGCAAGTTGTTCAGCCGTCATCAACACTGCACCGTTATACAATTTATTGATGTCGATCCCACTACCATCTGCGGCAACGTTATGAAACTCACTTTGCGTTCCAGCAGGGGCAAGCACTTTTGCTCGCATATTTTTACCCTGCGTTCGCAGGCTAAAATCGATCCCCTCTGTAAATGAAGAGACATAGAATTTAGTGGCACAGTAAGGAATCGCGACATCAACTTCAGCGTACCCCCCTACAGATGACACATTGATTAATACCGCATCTTCATCCACATAGTCTTTGATATAACGCAAAGATAAGTCTGTTAATGCACGAACATTCAAATCCACCATATTCATCACTTTGTTTAGATCTGCATCCCAAGCTAAGTCATAGTCACCAAAGCCTGCATTATTAATCAGTACATCAATTTTATGATGTTTGACGGTGTCATATAACGCAGCCGTTTGCCCAGATACAGCTAAATCAAAGATCTGATTTTCGACTTGAATGGAATAACGGTTTTCTAAATCCTGCTTCATTTGCTCTAAAGCTTCACTGCGACGTGCAACTAAGATCAAATTGAAACCTTGTTGAGCGAATTGATAAGCAAGTGCTTTACCGATACCCGCACTGGCACCTGTAATTAATGCTGTTTTCATTTTAAGTCTTACCTATTGAATTAATAATCAGTACTTCGAGTTAAAGCTTCGTGCTGCTTAATTTCATCTAAATGAGCCGTTAAGGTTGGTATCACATAGTCAATCGCATCATTGCCAATCAATAGCTGTTTCGGTGGATTGTTCATTGCGGCGACTTGCATCACCACCTGTGCCAATTTGGCAGGACTGCCCTGTTGCTGTCCATCTGCAGCCGACATCAAAGACTTGGTATTACCCAATACTTCATAATCGTCATGTAACTGCATCCCGTATTCTGTTGAATGCTCACTTAAGAACTCAGTACGGAAAAAGCCGGGCTCAATCGCAGTAACCTTAATTCCAAATGGTGCAACCTCATCTAATAAGGCCAAACTAATCGCTTCGACTGCAAACTTTGAAGCTGAATAAAACACGGCATTCGCCACTGCTTTTACTCCAGCAATTGAAGACGTATTGATGATATGACCTGAGCGTTGCTCACGCATAATCGGTAACACCGCACGAAGTACGTTGGATGTGCCAAAGACATTAGTGGCAAATTGCCGTTCAATTTGTGCTGCGGTCACCTCTTCAAAACGTCCGAGTAATGGATAACCAGCGTTATTGACTAGAACATCTATCTGTCCAAAACGCTTTAGACCAATCTCTACAGCAGTTTTAACCTGCTGTTCATCGCGAATATCAAGTTCCACCAACTCAATCTGATCACTCGGTAAATTTGAATAAATCGCTTTGAGTTTGCTTAAACTTCTCCCTGTCGCAATCACTGAGTCCCCTTGCTGAATCGCTGCTTTAACAATTTCAACACCCATTCCACGTGTTGCACCTGTCACAAACCAAATACGTTTCATTGTGCTACTCCAATATCTCGAAAAAAAACAGGCCACTTTAAAGTGACCTGTTGGAATACTTTAAATGCGTGTGATTAAAGTTTTGTGCTAAAGAATGGAACCAATTGGCCTACCGCTTCATCAACAAAATTTAGTTTGTCGTAGAGAGACATATGGTTGGCTCCGACTACTACATAAAGTTGCTTATCGGTACTTGCTGCACGATTGATCAAGTCCTCACTCATCCATTTACTGCCTGCTACACTGCCTGCAATGGCCAATAAAGGTTGAGTAAAAAATGCTTCAGCTTTGTTATAGGCATCGTAAGTAATGATTTGAGTTAAACTGCGTGCAGTGGCAAAACCTGGTGCATTGGGATGTTCCGCACGTGGGGTATGGTAATATTCCCATGCTTCACGCAATTCCTCATTCGGTGCATCTTCTTCTCTCAATGGCGCAAGCGGAATCGTTGCAATTTCGGCACCACTGGCATCTGAAGTTCGAGCATCTGTACCTGCTTGGATATAAGGGATCGCATCTGCATCTTTAACATTGTTCTCCCAGCCATTACGGAACATTTGACCAATGTTAACGGCACTCACCATACCCACCGCTTTAATACGACGATCATTGATGGCTGCATTTGCGGTATAACCTGCACCCGCACAAATCCCCATCGCACCAATACGGTTATTGTCGACATAAGGCAGTGTTGTTAAATAATCAATCACGGCACTAACATCTTCAGTACGGATATACGGGTTTTCTAACTGACGTGGTAAACCTGTACTCGCACCTTGATATGAAGCATCGTAGGCAATTGTTACAAAGCCATGTTCAGCCAGCTTACGCGCATATAAACCAGCCGTTTGCTCTTTGACACCACCACCAGGATGACTCACCACCACTGCAGGATAGGTTTTAGTTTCATCAAAACCTTCGGGGAAGTTGATCACTGCTGCAAGGGTAATCCCTTGACCATTATGATTTTGGATACTGATTTCTTTTGACATTTTCATATTCCTCTATTGAGATTTTTTGTGTTTCAAACTTAAAGATGTGCTTTAAAAAATGGGATTACTTTTGCCAGTGCTTTAGCAACAGGCTCAGCTTGATCGTATAATTGGTAATGCGAGGTATTTTCTAAAACAAACAACTCTTTTTGCGTCGATGCTGCACGACGTACAATTTCATGGCCATCACGATAAGCACCGAATGCACCTGGTTTGTCACCGATCACGACTAAAATCGGTTGAGTTAATAAGACTTCAGCCAAATGAAATGCATCCCAGCCCAAAGCCACACTCATGCGGGAGAATAAGGCACTGGTTGCACCATTCGGTTGCTGACCACGCGCAGTTTTGTAGTATTCAGTCGCTTCGAGTGGATCAATATCGGTAATTCCCGCTTTTTTGCCTTCCTCTACGGATGGTGGCAGTAAATCATTCACCAACAATGCTGCACCACGAGCTTCAGCAGTACGTTGTTGGGCAATGGCTTCAAGCCCTGCAATTAAAGCTTCACCTGTGCCACCATAACCTTCACGGGTCATACGGCCAAAGTTCACGCCCGTGATTGAGGTCACGGCTTTGATCCGTTTCTCGGTCATCGCCGTGTTGAGTACATAAGCACCTCCACCACAGACACCTAAAGCACCAATACGATTTTCATCGACAAAATCTTGAGTGACCAAATAATCGACGGCATAACGAATATCTTCAACGCGATGATATGGATTTTCGATAAAACGTGGTTCACCACCACTTTCACCTTGGAATGATGCATCGATGGCCAGTACCACAAAGCCTGCATCCGCTAAGGCTTGACCATAAATATTGCCTGAAGTTTGTTCTTTACAGCTTCCAATTGGGTGAACACTGACAATGGCAGGATACTTTTTGCTTTTATCGAAATCATTTGGGAACAGGATATTAGCTGCCGACTCCCATGCTAGGTTTTTATATTTCACAGTTTGCATACTGAGTACCTCACTCGTAAATTATGCATGATGACAATCCGTTTCAGCTTGGATTTCTATCTTTCTATGTACTCAGTATAGGAGGATCGAATGTGATTGAATTGCCTATTCCAACAGGAATTTTGCCTATTTTGTTTATTCATATTTATTAAGATTTTAACAATATTTTTCAATTACATATAAAATAAAAAGCCTATCTCCCCATAAGAAATCAGGCTAAATCTTTATAAAAGATAAAACATTTAAATGAGTTGTAATTCCTGAATATCTCGTTGCGGTGCAGTACCAAATAAACGTGAGTATTCACGGCTAAATTGTGATGCACTTTCATAACCAACCAAGCCCGCGGCATGCCCGACATCAAAGTGTTGATTCAGCATTAAATGTCGAGCCTCCTGTAAACGAAGTTGCTTTTGATACTGCAACGGGCTCATACCTGTAATTTCACGAAAATGCTGCCTAAAGGTTGAGGGGCTCATATAGACCTGCTCAGCCAAATCATCCATACGAATTACCTGTACGAAATTGTGCTTTAACCAAGCGACAGCCTTCGCAATTTTTTGACTGACTGAACCAGTTTTAATCAATTGACGCAGATACACCCCATTCGGCCCAGTCAATAAACGAATCATGATCTCTTGTTGCAAGATTGGCGCAAGCTGTGGCAATAACACGGGTTCATCCAGTAAATTTACCAATCGACTCATCGCTTCAAGCAGTGTGTAATCCATTGTTTGAATACCAAATGAGGGCTGAACTTTTTCTTTCAAATGGATCTGCCCCATCTCGCCAACCATGGCAGTAATCATCGGCACATCAAGTAACAACATTAAACCTAAAAAAGGCTGGTGGTGACTAGTTTGACGTGTATGGCTAATCACAGGAATATCGATTGTGGTCAACATGGATTGACCTGCGCTATAGGTCAAAATCTGGTCCCCAATCATAATCTGCTTTTCACCCTGTAATACAATCCCCAGCCCCAAGTTATAGATACAATGTGTCGCACTGGCTGCTGAACGGCGATGTAAAGATAAGGCAGGAATCGCTGTTTGATGATCGCCATCGGTTTGAATCAGACGATTTACGCTATTTGATAATAAGGCGATTACATCACGGGTGTTTTCTGCAATCATCGTTTGATCCTCTCGAGTGGCTTAAATCGTTTCAGTGCTACGTAGTTTGAACCAACCTTCCCTGACTTGTATTTCCTGCCAGAGATGCTCAGGAATACTCAATTCAGGAACATCAGCAGGATTTAGTTCAAGGGCAATCTCATCGAATTGTCCAAGCTGTGCCAACGCGACCCAGTTCGGATTCATCACCAAGGCTTTACCAATGGCAATCAGCGGTAACCCGAGACCTAAAGCTTGTTCAGCCTGTTGAGGTGTGCGTAACAAACCTGCAGCAATCACAGGAATTCGATCTGCCACCCGTTTTAATACATGTTGAATACTAAGCTGCTGCTGAAGATCATGTTTAGGCACCGAATGCAGTACATCGGCTAAAGACACATGTAAATAGTCAATCTCAGTTGCAATTAACTGATCAATCAGCTCCAGACTGTCTGCAATAGACAAACCATTGTCTTCGTACTCTTCAACAGAAATACGATAACCCAATGCAAAAGGACCTTGCGCATGTTGTTGAATAACACGCTGCACTTCCGCGACCACGGCTAACGGAAATGCCATTCGTTTTTCGAGTGAACCGCCCCATGCATCATCACGTTGGTTATATAAAGGTGAAAAAAAGTTTTGAATGATAAAGCCATGTGCACCATGCAACTCAACCCCATCAAATCCAGCTTCAATCGCTCGACGGGTTGCTTCACCAAAATCATCAATCAACTGCAAAACTTCATCGTGAGATAATGCTCGACTGGAAAGTTGTTCAGCCTTAAACGGACCCGCAGTAATTGCCAAGCGACTTGCACTGACAACATCTGCATCAGCAATCAAGTTTGGAATCGCTTTGATACCTGCATGAAAAATTTGTAGGATTGCAGGCGCTCCGCCACTTTTAGCGGCTTGAGCCAATTGGGTCAGACTGGGTATAAAGCGATCATCAAAGCCAGCAAACTCGCGGGTAAAGCCAATCCCATTTTCTTGCACATGGGTACAACCTGTGATCACCAAGCCAACCTCTTTCACACGCTTACGCATGTACTCAAGCTCCTGAGCTGAAATCGTGCCGTCTTCATTTGCTGACCAAGTGGTCATTGGCGCCATGACGATTCGATTCCGTAAACTCAAATCTGGGGTTAATTGAAAAGACTGGAATAATTTAGGATTCACTGAACACACCATGATTCACCTCCAACAGGAGATTTTGCAAAAATAGAAAGTTGATCAGTCACCTGACCAACTCAAAAACACCGTTTTTTGAACAACAAGTCAGAATTAAAGATTGGCTTGATAGAATGGAATGAGCTTATCTAAAGCAATTTTGACTGGCTCGGCTTTGTCATATAGATCGTAATGAGACCACCCTTCGACAACCACCAACTCTTTATTTTTTGATGCAGCACGATTGATGATTTCAAAACCATCACGATAAGCACCGAAACCACCAGGTTTACTCCCCACAATAATCATCAGGGGCTGAGTTAATAGGATTTCGGCCAAGTGGAAAGCATCCCAACCCACAGCAACAGCATTGTGAGAGAACACTGTTTTATTAACACCATTCGGCTTTTCGCCACGTGCTGTACGGTAATATTCGGTTGCTTCTAATGGGTCGATATCGGCATGATCGGCTTTTGCTGCTTCTACCGTTGGATATAGACCTTGATCAACCCGAAGTGCTGCACCTCTTGCTTCAGCTGTTCTTTGAGCAGCAATGGCTTCTAAGAATGCAATCGGATTACCGCCACTGGCTTCACGCATGACCCGTCCATAGTTCGCACCTGTAATGGTTCCTACAGCTTTAATACGGCGTTCAGTCATGGCTGCATTGATCGAGTAACCTCCACCCCCACAGATGCCCAAGACGCCAATTCGATTTTCATCGACATAATTGAGTGTGACCAGATAATCAACCACAACGCGAAAGTCTTCAACACGGAGTGATGGATCTTCAATATAACGTGGTTCTCCTCCACTTTCGCCTTGGAAACTGGCATCGAATGCAATCACCACAAAACCCGCTTTAGCGAGTGCTTCACCATAAACATTGCCTGAGGTCTGTTCTTTGCAACTACCAATCGGATGTGCGCTAATAATGGTTGGATATTTTTTAGTTTGATCAAATTCAGGTGGAAAATATAAATCTGCGGCAATATCCCAATAGGTATTTTTGATTTTGACTGCTTCCATTTCTTCACCTCTTGAATGTAGGAAAGAGTAAGCAAAGATCTCTTTGCTGATAACATCAGTTTAGAGACTCGCTGCAAATCAAAGTTGCCTATTTTTAAAAATAGTTTGCCTATTCTGAGGTTTTATTGTTGTAAATCTCGACTGGGCGTACTGCCAAATAATCGTGAATATTCGCGAGTAAATTGCGACTGACTCTCATAACCAACCAAATCGGCAATCTGCTGCATATTCATTGCTTGGGATAAGATCAGCTTTCTGGCCTCTTGTAAGCGCAACTGTTTTTGATACTGCAGCGGAGTCATACCCGTGATTTGTTTGAAATGATTTCTTAATGTCGCAGCACTCATATTGGCCTGTTCAAAGGCATCTTGTATGCAATTTTCCTGAAGAAAATGATGTCTCAACCATTGAATCAAGGTAAAAATATTTTGATCCGAGACACTTGCCTTGACTAAATTACGCAAATAAACACCGTGTTGTCCGACCAGTAAACGAAGAATAATTTCTTGCTTGATGATCGGTGCCAGTTGCTCAATCATTGTGGGTTCTTCGATTAAATCCACCAAACGAGTCAATGTATTCACCAGAGCGCTATCGAGATACTCAATTGAAAATGCAGGCAGATTTTTTAGCTTAATCTTGTCATCTAATGCCTGTACAGTTTCAATAATCAAGTTCAAGTCCAGTGACAGCATCATTCCGAGAAAAGGTTCTTGATAAGATGCCTGTGTCACTCGACTAATGGCGGGCAAATCAATAGTGGTTAGCATGCTTTGACCAGCACCATAGCGATATACTTTATCCCGAATAAGAACCTCTTTTTGTCCTTGTAAAACAATGCCTAGACCAAGTCCATAAATGCAATGAATAGACTGTTTGGCTGTACGTCGATGTAAAGAAAAACCTGTGATTTCAGTTGAGAAGTCATCAGCATGGATAAGCCCATCAACCTTATCAGCTAATATTTTAACCAAATCTTTTGTTTGATCTGATGCATACATAACTCAACCTATCTAATCCCACATCTGCCTTCATACAAAAGAGCCGTTTATAAACCTTGTCGCATACGTTGGATGTCGCGTTGCGGAGACTCACCAAATAAACGGCTATATTCACGGCTAAACTGTGAGGCACTTTCATAACCGACCAAACCAGCGGCTCGCCCTGCATCAACATTTTGGTTAAACATCAAATGCCGTGCTTCCTGTAAACGTAACTGCTTTTGGTATTGCAACGGACTCATCCCCGTTACGGCACGGAAATGTTGCCTAAATGTCGATGGACTCATAAATGCTTGATTGGCTAGATCGTCCATACGCATTGGCTGCACATAATTATGCTTTAACCAATTCACCACTTGGTGGATCTTTTGATTGGCCGAACCCGATTTCACCAACTGACGTAAATATGTGCCATGCGGACCATTGAGCACACGGACAATAATTTCTTTCTGAATCAAAGGTGCTAAATGAGGCAACATCAGCGGTTCATCTAATACCTTAATCAATCTTAAAAAAGCATCAATCAAAGGTGTATCAACAGCTTCCACCGTAAAAGAATGATGTATATCTTCTACAGCCGTGCTGTTTTGTGTAGGCATTTCTGCCACAACCTGATTCACCATTTGTAAATCAAGCAATAATAGAACCGCTAAAAATGGTTTCTGTGGTGATGCTTGCACGATATGCGAGGTGACGGGTAAATCAATGGTGGTCAACATACTTTGCCCTTCAACGCATTGATAGACTTGATCACCAATTACAACTTGTTTTTGCCCCTGCAAAATAATGCCAATTCCCAAGTTATAAATACAATGCGTACTGTCAGTCGGATGCATTCGACTGTGAAACGAAAGTTGAGGAATCGCAGAAATGTGATCACCAGATTGCTCAGCAAAATTCGAAACTACCTGAGTCAACTGATCCATACTTACATTTCTTTCAACAGAGGTCGCCATAGCAAATTTATTTATCCCGATGAAGTTTAAAAATAGAAGCAATTCATTGATAATAAAACATTAGCCTATAGGATCAAATACACTTTTCGCTTCAATAAAATGCACTGACTCAAGATTTATCATGCAGCTCAAAATGAGTAAATAAGGGTTTAGTAATGATTAACAGTAAATAGCCAGCTTATCCGATCTTTAAAACTTGATCCCAGTTAGTCAAATAACTTGGTGATTTATGATTTTGCGTCATACGCCATGCCCGCCCATGAGGTGTGATTAAACGCCCCAACGTCATAGTGTCGCGTCCGAACTTTTCATTAATTCCATCAAATGCTATCGAAAGATTTCTTCGAGCAATCAGTTCATCAGTATCATGGAATAAATCAACAGCATGACTATGTTGCGGAATGATGTCTAACAAAATCACTTCCGCTTTTTTATAACGATGTCCAGCTTGATAAATTCGATCAAGCCCCTGCTGTACCGCTTTGATAATCTCTAAACGATCATCACTGTAGTCAGGCAAATACACCACTGTATAAGGTCGGTAATACTGGTCCTTATTAAAGCGGTTGGTACGAATACTTACACCAACCGCCTTACATAATAATTTCTGATGGCGTAAGCGCTCTATGGCACGTAAACTAAATTCAGTCAGTGCGCCACTTAAATCACTTTTCTCCTGAATCGGCTGTCCAAATGAACGACTACTCAACACCTGTTGACGGTCTGTCACAACATCCTCAAGTTCTAAGCAAGCCATACCTTGTAATTCTTTGACGGTATTTTCCATCAGCACTGAAAAATACTTTCCCATCATTTTCGCATCTGCTTGCAGCAAATCCATCACCGAGTAGACATTCATTTTTTCTAGGCGTTGTCTAATCTTACGGCCCACACCCCACACTTCCCCTACGGGCATATGCTGCAACAAATCTTCAATCACGCAGGGATCTTCCGCAACAATATTACAGACACTATTAAAACAGGCATTGGTTTTGGCGAGATTATTGGCAAGTTTGGCCTGAGTTTTGGAATAACCAATGCCGATACAGCACGGCAAGCCTAACCAGTTTTTGACGGTATCTAAAATCTGATGAGCGTACGCAGTCAAATCATAACTTTGTTGATAGGCGGTTAACTCTAGAAAGCATTCATCAATCGAATATACTTCCTGCTCGCATGGATCGACAAAGCTGCCCAATATATTCATGAAACGGCGCGACATTTCCGCATACAAGGCATAATTACTTGAAAAAACTTCAACTTGATGCCGTTGAATAATCTCTTCAATCTGAAAAAAAGGCACCGCCATCCGAATACCAAGCTGTTTCGCCTCATAGGAACGAGAAACCACACAACCATCGTTATTGGACAACACCACCACAGGACGATTTTCCAGCTTTGGATTAAACACACGCTCACAACTGACATAGCAGTTATTCACGTCAATCAAAGCAAAAATACGTTGAGGCAGGCTCATAGGCTTATCTCATTGGTTTCAAGTTATAGGTCACAACACCCCAGATTAGTAACTCTTGTCCCTCGCTAATATAAATATTCTGGTAGTCAGGATTCTCTGCTTTTAACCACACTTTAGGTGGGCTGAAATGGTGATCAACCATTAAACGCTTCACGGTAAAATCATTGTCAATCAAGGCAATTACAATATCCCCAGATTTGGCAGGAAGACTACGATCTACCACCAAAGGATCATCGATATCAATGCCTGCATCTAACATTGAAAGTGAATTTGCTTTCACAATGAAAGTAGAATTTTCGTTACGAATTAAAAATTCATTTAAATCTAAAGCTTGTTCAACATGGTCTTGGGCAGGCGACGGAAAACCAGCGGCAACACGTTCCGTTGCCAGTGGAATGTGATAAAGTCGATCATTCTTAGCTTGGACATTCTGTATTTTCATTGATGTCGTCAAATCAGTTTGATTACCCGTTTTGACATTATTCAGTAACCAATTTTTGATGAAATCGACTTGAGATTCGGGAACACGGATGACTTTGGTTGGCTCAGTGAACTGTGCCTTCCGCCCTGCATTGCTTCTTGCCCCCCCATGTTCAAATTCAGTTTTTTTGGACATAACTTCCCCCTACCCAAGCTTAAAATACTTTCAAATAATTTAACTTGAAAAAGTTACAAATTCAAGTTGACGTACAATTAATTTTGCATAACAATGAATCCATAGATCAGATTTTAGCTTGTTTAACTTAGACAAGGATGTATAAGACAAACTAAAATTAATGTTTTAAATGAATGACTTATCTTATTTTTACTCAGTTCAAAAATGTTAAGCCATTGATCTAATTCATTAATCTATTTGATCTCTCAGCAGTTAGGTTTTATTCAAATATTTTTGATGTGGAGACATGAAAAATGAACAATCGACGTGATGCTATTCTTGGTTATGCTGACGAACAACATGCTTTCTTTATTCGCCTGATCGAGAACAATACTGTGTTAGGTGATAGCTACGGACTATTTTGTGACAACCAAAATAGTGAAGCCGCAGAAAGTATTATGACCACACTTTTTTTAAAGAAATCTTTTTGGTTAAATGGTTCAGAGTTTAATGACATTGTTAAAGGTCTTAACCCCATTCATTGATAAAAACATATCGATTCAATATGACCTTGCGCTATAAAAAGAGCTTGTACCATGATCTCACTCAACAAGCTCTTTATTTTCAACTTAAATACGCTTCAACTTGTACATTATTTTAATACTCTCAAATAAAAAACCCACAGATTGCAATCGCATCAGTGGGCCTTTTTATAAGGTTGAATCATCGGTTTAAATTCAGATAAATCTTTTGTCATTCACAGGTGCAACCAACTTATAAATTTTACCGTCAGTACCACTTTCAAACAATAAGTCAATATTCGGAAAAATGATATTTCCTTCTACTTCAATATGTTCAACCCGTTTAAAAAAAGGAATATCACGGTCTTCTAAATCATTCAGCTGTGCAACGACAATCGATTCGTTTTCTTCTTGGTCCTTGACGATGACTGTAATCTTATCCATAACAGTTCTCCCAATATCTATAGGTTCATAGGACTATGGGAAATTTTCGATAACTTGTCGATAAAATCGTTGTAACAAGAGTTATAAGTATTATCTTTTTATTGTTTAAACCGCTAAGCCATTGAAATTAACTTTTAATTTATAAATTTCGTTAATATTTAATTAACCATCGAGTTACATTAACGCTTAAAACGTTTCAAAATAATTCACCTCTCTTTATGATTTAAATGAGAGGCAGATTTTTTAAAAATATTAGTTTCTGAATTGCCAGATTGTATTGAGAAATTTTTGCTCTGTGCCCCAAGGGGTAATATGTAGCTCAAACTCATGGCGCAACAATATAAAATCTTTGTCCAGTTTGTGACTCAACTTAGCCAAACTATAACGCTCTACCATTAAGCCACTGCATTGTGTTGGCCCATCTTCAGCAAAAGTAGACAAAATCAGATATCCGCTTGGCTTTAATGTTTGACGTACATTGTGTAGATATTGTTCCTGTTGCCCCTCTGTCAGCATAAAATGAAATACCGCACGATCATGCCACACATCAAAAAATTGAGACGCAAGCGCAACCGTACACACATCTGCAACTAACCAATGCACATGGCGACTGTCTAAGCTCTTTGCAGTTAACCTTGCTCGGGTTATATCTAATGCAGTTTCAGATAAATCAAGTACATGCAAATATTGATAGCCGGCTTCAAGCAGATGATCAATCAAAAGAGAGGCGCCACTGCCCACATCAATCAGCTTGGCATCAAGCGGTAAATTTAGAGACTCAATAAAAGTAAGTGTTTGACTTGGCTGCTGTTGATACCAACTGACTTGGTCAGCTTGTTTGGATTGATACACTTCTTCCCAATAATTTCTGCTCATTAGAGTTCCTTCTCAGCGCTAATCGGACACTCCAGCATCAGCGAAATGAAAAATTATCTGGTGATTATGGCACTGGCGCGAACAGCGTGATAGCTACAGAATTAATTTGTCCCCAAACATCAAATAAAATCTACTTCTGTGTCACCACATTAGATATTTCTTTCTGATTTTTGGTTTTATCACCGGGCTGTTCACGGCTCTCTTCTATTTCATTTTTTAACTCAAGGTATTGTCTGGCATCTTCTCGACGATGAATCCCACCTAATTTCAAAGCCTGAGTATCAACTTCTTCATCAATATCTGCTTTTTTCGTAGACTGTTTAATCAAAGAATCCTTGCTTTTTTGTAATGCTGAATTAATAGGAGCAACTCGCTCACTCTGCTGTTCCACTGGTAGTTCAGTTGCAAAAATCCCCGTTGATGCGATCAGAACAGACATCAAACCTAATGTTCTTCTCATGCTCAAGCCCTAGCTTGTTTTGAATTTTGATGCTTTATCTTAACATGTGTACTCACGCTTATTACGTTAAATCTTATCCCCCAATTTGCAGCATTTGAGCTTTTTTTTTAAAGAGCAAGTCCAATCTTTGCCATGCTAACTGGCTAGAAGTACCGCTCTTTCACAATTTTTGCGAAATAATTCACTTCATTTAAATGACGCTGATCAGCATAAATAATGCCTACATTAACACTAACATTAAAATCTTCGAGCGCCACAATTTCAAGGTCAGAGTTAAATGCCGAGTGCTGATCGATAAAAGGCTTTGGGAAAATCCCCAAACCATCTCCATTTAAAATACTGTGTAACTGCGGTTCTATCCCGAAGATTTCTTTATTGGCATATAGGAACAACTTTCGTTCCTTTAGTTCTTTATTTAAGCATTCTCTAAAGCAACATCCTTCAGGGTGGATCACCCAACCTTTCTTACTGCATCGCTCCAAACTAGTATGTTCTTTCACGCCAGTTCTGGCCGAAACCACAACCAAAGGTAAAGTCCCAATGCTCAAGAAAAATAAATGGTTCGCAAGATTAATATTGGAAGGAATCATTACAATTGCAAGCGGTAACTCACTCTCAGCGACTCGCTGAATTAGACTTCGCCCCCAACCACTTTGTATTTCTACCCCTGCCAAATAATGGTCGTGCTTATACCTTTCATAAATATACTCCGAGAGATCATCCACCAAGGTAATTGGAACCCCGATGCTCATTTTTTCTTGATTTGGAAGAACCTCTTGCTGATGAAAATACTCTAATTGTTCCATTTGTTCGAGGATATAACGACCTTTAAAATATACTTGCTCTCCCAAATGCGTAAGCTGCAAAGGTCGGCTTTTACGATTGAATAGCTTTCCTTTTAGTTTTTTCTCAATATTATTGATGCGTTTGGTTACCGTAGATTGATCAATACCTAGCTTTTCTGAAGTTACAGTTAAAGAAGAGTTTTCAACAGCATATATAAACGTTTCTAAATCTTTAATTTCTAACACTTTAATACTCATTCATCTGTTGTTCAGACGCGTTCCAAATCAATTCCATCACTGGTTTTACATTTCAACATAATGCATCACATGAATTTGCCCTTTCATACGAAATCATCAACTTGATATAAGTGGCTGCTGCTCTATCTCAACAGAAAAGCCATTATTTTATCTGGTCAAATGGTCTACCAGTTCCCCCGACGATGATTGGCTACCCAACGATACATGCCTTGAATATTCGGTATTTTCATCGTACTGAAACCAATCCAGTTCTGAACTTCGGGGCTAAATTTGACATTACGATAGAGCTGATCCCACGACTGTCCTGCACGAACCAAATCCAAAACTTGTTGATGCAAGTCGACAATATAATGACGCAATGCGATCTGATCTTCACGTGTGGCAGGGCTATAATGTCCAACATCAATAAAATCGACATCTTGCTTGATCACCCAATCCAAGCTATCAATCCAGCCAGTGTAATAAAAATCTAAAAAGTCATTGTATGGCATGCTTTTACTTTCACACACATCGGTACATTGCAGTGCTTTATATTTTGGAAACAGTACCATGACCATACTGTCTGAATGGCTCGGTGCAACGTAATGTAATAAAACCTCCTCACCCCCTAAGCTAATTTTCATGTCCTGATCAAAAACGCGATCTGGTAATGCTGTGGCTAACTTTTCCCCCACGATCGGTTCAAGACTACGTTGATTGGCAACAATAGTTGCCCCATCCGCTTTAAAGATCTGCCCACCACTGATATGGTCCGCATGTGCATGGGTATAGACCACATATTTTACAGGCACATCAAAACGTTTCTTGATTTCATCTTTTAGCCATGTCGATGTGCAGGTCATCGCTGGATCAATCACCAAAGCACCTTCTTTAGTGATCAAAACTAAACCGCTATGTACAGCTAAGCCTGCACCCGTAGTATGTCGGTACAGATTGCCTCTGACTTGCGTTAAGCTTCTTGGATTATCTGGACAGGATGCCGCGGTAAAATCCGCTAACACAGCACGATTCCGATAGATCGATTGATCTACGGCAATCCCATTATCTTTCGCAAAAACAGGGCTTAGAGGCAATGACAGCAATAATGCTACAAAAAATTTATAGCTCAAAAATGCCCTAATTATTTGATTTTTAAACGTGCTCACCGACAAACCCTGCATAGATTTCACGGAGATCAATCTAACAAGTTCAGGCCTCTGACAAAACCCACAAAATCCACAATATACTGTCCTAAAATTAGCAACAATAATGGATTGGGCCGCCATGCAAAAACTGGATGATCTCTTATTATTCGTTGAGGTGGTCGAGCATGCTGGATTTTCAGCTGCGGCACGTGATTTAGGCGTACAGCGCTCTAAACTCAGTCGACATATTGCAGAACTGGAAAATAGAATTGGTGTTCGTTTATTGCATCGCAATACACGCAATGTTGTTCTGACGCCAGCAGGTGAAGAAGTCTATATTCATGCAAAAGCATTAAAACAGGCCGCACAAAATGCTTTTGCGGTTGCAACAGACCTTGCTGGTGACCCAAAAGGAACATTAAGAATCGGATGTTCCTCAACCTTTGCACAAGAAGCATTGCTGCCTATTCTTGATTTGTTCTTACAAAAATATCCTAAGATACGCCTGATCATCAACACATCAGATCACAATATTGATTTGATCAGTGCGCAAGTCGATCTGGTTTTTCGAATCTCCTCCAAGCTCCTCACTGACTCGAGTTTAATTATTCGCCCTGTCTGCGATTTACCGATGATACTGGTTGCCAGTCAGGATTATATGAGTGATAAAGAAAAAATTGAGTTTCCAGAACAACTCAAACAGTTAAGTTTTATTGCTTTAGGCGTGCAAAAAAACCTGATTTCTCAGATATTCACCAGTCAAAATAATGACTTAAATACAGTATTGCTCGAGCCTTATATCAGTTGTGGCAATATGTCGGTACTCAAATCGGCTGTGCAACAAGGCATGGGAGCTGCTGTTCTGCCCTGGTATTTATGTGCTCATGAACTGAATTCTGGCCAATTTGTAAATGTCTTTAAACCTGATTCGCCATGGTCACCTCAAGCATCTTTAGTGAATGCACTTATACCAACACGAGAAAATATTTTATTGGCAACAAAACTCTTTTTAGATTTTTCAATTCCGCGATTACGGCACAGACTACATCCAGCATTAAGCGACTAGGTAGTTCTTTTTCTGAATCCAGTCATCCCAAATAATGTTATTTAATATCAAAATACTATTATTCTTATTTGTCATATAGGGAACAGCTACATTTTCCGAACATATTATAAATAAAGTCAACAGGTGCATCGATCGGATATACATCCCGATCAAGTAAGTAGAAAATTTCTCCTTCATCCAATATGGTTAAAATTTTGTTTTTCCGTTTTAAGATAATGCCGTGTTTTATTATTTTCTGAATTTCTTCTGCATCAATTTTAAACTGATAAAAGAAAACAATTTGGCCTGTTTTCAAATTATCTGGGTCAATTTTTTTGTACTTTCCACAGGTCAAGCAAATCCATTTTTTCATTATCAATGCTCTGCAAAAAGCTCCCTTTATTGTATAAAAAGCAGGCATTAAAAAATTAACAGCAAAGCATTAAAAAATTATCATTTAGTGAAAATTTAAATATTTAATCATATCAGGACATGTTTATATTCTTAAGGGGAAGTACAGATGCTTAGATCCCCATTCACATCTGTACCCGCTGGATAAATGCTAAAAATTTACGCTAAATACGACACTGCACGACCACTAGAATCGCTGTGAAATACTGAGTTTATAATCACGACCTGTGCCGGTCATATATTCACCTAAATACATTTTATAGTCTCGATTAAATAGATTGTCGATTGAGAAATTTAAAGTAGGCCCTTTTTCTCCAACAGGTTGCCAATCCGCATAAACTCCATGCAGTGAATAGCCCTTGGTTTTGGGTAAAGAAAAAGAGGATGCTGCAATCGATTTATCGTTATCAGACAAGCTACGATCCTGTTTAGCAACAAAGATCCCTCGCCAGCCCATCGTTAAATGATGTTCAGGCACATTCACGCCTAAGGTTGCTGTTGCTTTTCTCGGAGGGATATCCGTCATCCATGTTTTTTGTTCAAACCATGGGTTTACAGGTGAATTGTCGCGTTGGCCACGGATATAAGAATAGGTTAAACCTGTGAACCAAGTCGGCTGATTGTAGAAAATCTCGGTCTCATAGGCTTTGATGGTATAGTCAGTGACATTACGATAAAAGCCATGCTTATAGTTTCCATTACAATCATTAATGCTGCCATTTCCACCATTGGCATTATTTTCCGCTTGTGCCTTACAGAAGGTTGATCGATTTCGGAAAATTTCATCGCCACCCCGATTATGGTGATAAGTCAACCGAACTTGTAGATGGTCTTGTTCTGAAAAAACATCATCAAAATTCATCTCATTGCCGAGGCGAATTGCGCGCATTTTTTCAGGCAATAAATAACGACTGGTTGATGGTACAGAGGTTATTGCCGATTGCACATAATATTGCTCGTCGACACGAGGAGCACGCCATGTTTTACTGATATTGGCAAACCAGGTGAGATAATCTGCTTGCTTCCACGCCAAGGCCAAACGTGGTGACCAGCCTGCATAGGTCTTGCTGGAATAATCATGCCCTGCGCTCGGATCATTATAACGTGATGCTCGGTTTGGATGACCTGTATTGGTAACATGATCATAGCGAAGCGATGGTGTAATCGTGAAATTATCAATCTGGTATTGATCTTCCACAAAGGTACTCAACATTTGCTGTTTGCCTGAAGGCATATAATTTGGCTCATAATAACCAAAATTATAGTCTGGTTTTTTGGTGTTGTTCTTATCATAAATGAGAGAGTTCTGCTCCATCTTCTGATATTGAGCCCCAACCTTTAATTTATGCGTACCATAATCAGTTACAATATCACTGATATTACTGAGCTTAAACGCTGTATTGGTATAAGTTACCCAGCTTTCATTGCCCAGTGTAGCCGCCGATCCAGTCACGCTCGGTAATCTCTGATCATGTTGATCGGTCTTTGAATACGATGCTGTAGCCTTTAAATTTACATAGGGGTTTGATTCAGGATTTAATTCATATCCGACTGAATAGCTGCTATCGTTTTGATCGCGATAGACCAAACGACGTTTCCATGCCTCCTCATATCCATATTTTTTAATATCCGCTTCTGTTGGAACAGCATCTTGATCACGCATTGCCGCAAATGGTTCCCAGCCTTTATGCCCACTTTGCATCGCATTCAAACTAATTTTTTGGCTGTCTGTCGGATGAAAATTGAGTTTGGCCAAATAAGTATCCTGCTGCTGCGCAGAATACAAAAACTTGCTGCCATCAGGGCGTTGAACATCGCCACTATCTCGATTGGTATAGTAGAACATCCCATCAACGACACCATTTTCACTCTTTCCATACACAGCACCTGTATAGGTATTTTGTGAATTATTGGAAAATCGCGAATATTTCAAAAAAGCCCCAATATTTTTATCATCAACCAATAAATCAGTGGCATCTTTGGTTTCTAAGGTGACTTTCCCTCCAAAACCACCATTTCCAACCTCAACATTATGTGGACCTTTATCGACCGTAATTTTCTTTAACAGTTCAGGTTCAATAAAAACTGAACCTTGTCGATATTTATCAAAACTTTTGACCGAGTCATCCAAAGTAATCGGAACATCCTCAACCCCGCCCATACCAAGGATATTAATGGTTTGCCCACCTGGTCGCGGTGAACCTGCCGAACCCACACTTGGCATATGGTCCAGCAATTGTGCAACATTGTTGGCTTGATAACGGTCTATGGCCTTTTGATTTAACACACTCTGACCAAACTGGATGGTATCTTCCTTATCTGCCTGCACGACAATTGGCGTCATTTGATAAATTTGATTCTGAGCATTGGCCTTAGACAATGTGTCTTGTACGGTCGGTACTTTTGTGACGGTGTTTGCCAGAACAACCTTGGTATTATCTGCATAGGCAGGCGTGGTTACAGTGTACATAGATAAAGCAATAGCCAGTACCAGAGGCTTAATCACCTTTGTTTGAGAGGGAGATTGGGGCATAAACTTCACCAGAAGATAAAAATCATCAGTAACCTAAACAAGGTCCTAAAATAATCGACGTTTTAACGATATAAAAAATAATAAAAATTAAGCTTCAATAAAGCGCTTGCAGCAAACGCCAAATCATTCAGACTACAAATATAATTGACTAGCGTCTGACAGCAGCACGGCATAGTCACAGGGAGATAACAATACAGAATCAACTGCTGTCTGGGAGGATAGAAGGAACATATCTCATTTAATTAGGCAAAATTACACAAATAATATTAATTATCATTTACATTTAGATAAATGTAAATGGATGCTTAAAAATTTTAAGACATCTAAAACGCTCTCATCCGTATTGTACTGCAATTGTTTTTGTTTCAATCATTGAAGTAGAGATTGAATATTTTCAGAATTTGATCCATGCCTCACTTATAATGATCTTGATATATAGCCAATAAATGATGATTGGTACAAGCATTGGCTAGATGAGCTAAAGTTGAACCTCGTGCATAGCAACATTGCAGTAGGAACATGCCAGAATCACGAACGATGATTTAAAATTTTTTTCTTCCGATATTGTAACGGACTCATGCCAGTCCATGACTTGAATGCCCGGATAAAAGAGGTCTGTTCTTGGTACGCCAATAACATTGAAATGTCCAGAATGCTCAAATTGAGATCGGCAAGATAATCAAAAGCTAAATCTCTACGAACCTGATTCAATCTTTCTTTGAAGGTATATCCTTGCTGCTTTAATTTAAGTTGGAATATGCGGGCGGGTAAGCCTAATTTATTTGCAACATAATCTACACTGATATTTCCCTTACTCACCGCTTGAATAATGGTTTTCTGAATTAGCTCATCAAAAAGATCAAGTTTAGGACGTCTTGATAACAATAGATTTGCTTGTTTGATTAAAATATCATTCAATACAGGATCAGCATTTGAAACTTCGAGATCAAGACTCGTCATTGGAATATATATCTCAACATCCTCGCTTTCAAATTCGACAGGACATCCAAAAAAACTTTCATAGTTATAAAAAAATTTTGTTTTCTCTGAGCTAAAACTTACTTTATGTACTTCGACTTTATTGGGGTGAACTAATTGACCTAAAAATGTATAAAAAACACCCATTAATAATTCATCTACCAATTGATTATTCTTAATATAAGGATCTACCCCCCAACTAATGATAATAAATTGATCAGAAATAGACATTTTTGCAGGTTTTGTTTCACAAAAAAGTCTTTGGTATTTTATAAAAAGATTCAAAACCTCTAATATATTTTCGCATGATGAAGCAATATAACCTAAAATACCAAGGTGTTTAGGCTGAGTATATTTTGATATTTCCAGTCCAAGTGTAGGTTTAGGTTTTTTTTGATTAATTTCCTCCAATAATTCTGTCCACTCCCCAATTGGGATCAGTTCGTTTGTTTTATAATCACTCAAATATTTTGCATTTTTAAGATTATTTTCCACACAAAAATAAAGCAATAAATTGAGCATCGAACTAGATACTAATTTAACCTGATTAGGATTACTCAAAACCATTTCTACCCACTCATATCATATCCAAAAGCCCACCTCAGAGAAGGAATCAAAAACCAGTTATGCAAGTACATTATTTAATCAATCTTAAAAATTAACGATAATCCAGTTTTTCATGTTCAAACTAATGCGGCAAAAAAATCCATTTTTTGTGATATTAGTCACAGATAATGCTCAGAATCTACTTTAAAATTCAATAAAAAAATTATCATTTCTATAAAAAAACTTATCATTTCAAGGAAAGTTTCAAGATTGTGAAAGTGTCTTTGCTAAAGAAAGAGTTAAAAGTGATTTTTATTCGACATTCAG
>NZ_JAZEZK010000015.1:0-118721 GCF_037028485.1 Acinetobacter sp. 102 | reverse complement strand
GTGCATATTTATAGAATTTAATATCATTTTTAAGCCTTAGCAGAGCAAGAGGCTGTTTTGCCCCCCGTGTAATCGGCTTAGCGATAAAAACTTTTTCTACCGAAATAAGGGGATCAAAATCATCAATAATTTCACTAAACAAATCAGGTTCAACAGTCCGATCTATAATGAAATCAATAACTCGATTCTCTTTATAAATATGTTCAAATCTAGATAGCAGTAAATCTTCATTAACTGCTTCAATCGGTGTATCTAATTTAAATAAATCTGACATTTTATATCTCAACCAATGCAGCACCATTGGTCGCAGCTGAGTGCTGTTTCGCAGAACAGTCTGGTAAATCAATCGCAGGTATACTCACAGATGCAGCGCCCATAAACAAATGCTGCCCTGCCTTCACTTCAAACTTGCCACCTGTGGTTGGGAAAATACCTGAACCATCCAGCTTGATTTGAGAACCACCCGCAGTAATCACAATCTCTTTAGGGCTAGTAATTTCAATACGATCTTCAGTCGAAGTAATCTGGATGCCTTGCTTGGCAAGTAAATCCATTGTGTCAGCTTGCACATGAACTTCAAACTTACCTTTGGCGGCAACCTGTTTAATTCCATTTTGTGCTGCAAACAGGCTCACCTTAGCACTGGCATGTGCGATCAAATTTTTTTGCGTACTCAGATTAATACTATCGCCCGCAAACTGGTTAATCTGTCCATCCGCAGAGAGATGAATATCTTCATTGCTACTTAAACCAATCCCCTCTGGTGAGCTCAGTAACAACATCGCCTTATTAAACTTGGCAATATCAGATTCAATTTCTTCCGCAAACTCTTTCAGTTGATCCAGTGATTCAATCTCATCGGTCTGCTGGTTCTTAGCTATTTCACTCAGTGCCTTGGCATTGTTTTGATTGCCCTCTAGCCGCTGCTTAGCAACTTGGGCATCCAGATGTTCGCCTTGGGCTTGATCCTGTTTATGCGTGGAAACGAGTAGACCCTCGCCTGCGCGTACTGCACCCCATTGGTCAGTGCGCAGTTCAAAACCTTCGCCACGGTCTTCACTTTCTGCGGTTGCTTTAGGGTGACTCAGTTTGCCGAGGTTGAGTTGACTGGCTGCATGACTGCTTTGTAGTTGAGCACTGATCTGACCTGTGGTGTCATCAAAGCGCAGTTGGTTAAAACCTTCGCCCTGATATTCTTTTGACTTGATCCCTGCCAGTTTCTTGGTGTCAGGCAGCTTGCCTGCATGGTCAAATCTAGTTGGACTACGATGGCCTTCGTGGATTCTTCCCACTACAAATGGACGGTCGATATTGCCATCAAAGAAGTCGATGACTACGATTTCATCAATTCGTGGCAAGAATCGTGCGCCATAGCCTTCACCTGCCCAAGGCGTGAGTACATCAACCCAAGCAGAATCGGTGTCGTTATCATTGGCACCCGCACCACCATCATGGCTATGATCGTCATTACGGGTAAACAGGAAACGGACTTTAATCCGCCCCCATTCATCCACATAGATTTCTTCGCCGCTTGGCCCAACCACTTTGGCACGTTGCGGTGAAGCTGCTGGACGGTGTTGTAAGGGATGATATTCAGGAACGGTTTTAATGCTACGGCGTTGCAAAATCAGTTGATTGGCTTGGCGTTCGTCACTCTCTTTTATTTGCCAATTGCTTTGTGCTAATAATTGATTGATCTGTTGATGTAGATCTTTAGGCAAGTTGTTTTGGTTATAAAAGTTTTTGCCTGTAATCAGGAATTCTTTATCACTACCATCATGCTGATCAATTTCAGGGTGTTCAGCCAATTCAAACCAGTAACCCACATGGGTATCGCGCACGGTGCTATGGGCTGTAAATTGTTTGGATTGTAAGTCGTAGTATTGACCTAAGTTCCGATTCAGTTTTTCAATTTGAGCATTGCCCGATGGGGTTGCACCATCTTCCCCATTTAAATCTTGCATCCACGCGGGTGAAAAATGCCATGCCTGCTCTAGTCCTAGGCTGGCATTGTCATATTGTTCACTGTGTTTATGTGTGCTCTGTACACTGCCTGCACCATCTTCTTGTTCCAGTGCATCGGCTTGCCAGCGTTGTACATGTACGCTGCTCGGTTGTAATGAGCGTTGTCCAACCAAACTGGTCATGCTGTCGTATTGTTCGGTGGCACTACTACGGTGATAACGAATCTGCCGACGCTCTAAGGCTTGGTATTGGCTATTGTCATCAATCAGACGGAGTTTTTGCGGCTGAATCGCAGCACTGCTTTGCGCGACGGTTCGTTCAGCTTCATCAATGAGCCAGTTAATCGATTCGCTACGCATCAAAGATGTTAAAAAATCTTCATCTGATTGATTATATTGCATAATAAAGGGACGAATGTCGTAGTTTTGACTGAGTCCGCTTAAATCAAGCGTTAAACTGGATGCAAATAAGGGACTTTTTTGTTGCCACTCTTTGAAGATAATTTCCACCACATCACGCACGCTCTTGTTCATAAACACACGGCTGTTACGGCGTTGTTTCCACAGTGCGGTGGGATCTTCTAAAGTCAGTTTATAGACAGTCAAGCTACCGTCTGATTGTCCTTGTAAGGCTTGTGTGATAATCCCTGTGACGCGGGTCAGTTGACCTTGATCGGTGACGGTATCAATTGCCGCTTGGCTGCCAATAAATTGTTTAAGAGGAATGGTCGCATTGGTCGACAGGCAAATCAGTTCTGCCCTAAATCCTTCATTCAGTTGATGCTGACCATCAATACGCTGTAGGAAGACTTGAGTATTTAAATTTTGATTGGAAAATTGAATATGAATTGCACGTTTTTGTGCAGTCAAACCTAAATTGTCTAAAGCTTGAAATATATTAGCCAACATCTTTTTATATAAAATTAAATCAAATTTTAGGCATGGTATACAAAACAGACTGATTTGTCTATTTTGTATATTTATTGTTAAATCGATTTAATGGTGGCGTTTTAAAATAGATTCACTGATAAGACCATAGACATTCTGCAAGTCTGGGCGATTAGAATCTGCTAATAATTGGCTATGCATACTTAATATATTTTGGTCGCCTCGCATCGCAGGGCCTGTCTGCATATCCTTGGGATTATTGGCTGTGGCTTTATTTGCGGTCTCTAAAATCAGTGGATAGAGCAAACTAAAATCAACCTGCTCAGCATCAACGATCTGCTTCGCCATGTCATAACAATAATTACTAAAATTGCAAGCAAATACCGCCGCTAAATGCAAAGTCAGACGTTGAGTCGAACTATATTGATAGACAGATTGGCTTAAACTGTTTGCTAACTCGGTTAATAAGGTTAAGTCCTGTTGCTGTACTGCCTCCACAAACAAAGGGGTATCTGCCCAATTCACATCCCTTTCCATACTAAAGGTTTGCAGAGGATAGAACACACCCGCGCGTGGATGTCTCTGTTGCAGTACCGATAAAGCAGTACTTCCCGAAGTATGTACAATCAGATTTTCAGTGAGATATGGCGCAATCGAATCAATCACGCTACGAATCGCCTGATCGCTGACTGCAATAATCACTAAATCGGTTTGCGCATCCAACTGTTGCACATCGTCAATTGCTTGGGCACTGACTTGGTCTGCAAGGGTCTGAGCATGTTGTAGATTCCGACTAAAGATTTGCACAATCTGATGCTGCAATTGCAATACTTTGGCCAAATGGGTTGCAACACGACCTGCTCCAATCAATGTAATTCGCATAATATTTATCTTAAAACCATCGCTGTGCTAAGCATGCCAATAAAAAAAGGACGAATCAATTCGTCCTTCTTGTTGTTGCTTACTTAATTGACATTATTGAGATAGACAATGCGCTCTATGGTACGTTGGGTGAAGCACTTGGTGTACTGCATATCTTGATCTTGTTGACGCATCGCATCATTCCAATAGCGTGATTGCTTTTGATAGGTTTCTAAATCTTTTTCAGGAATATCAGATACATGCTTCTGAGCAAGTACCTTACAATCAACATCACGTTTTTCAAACCAATCAGACTGGTCTTGTTGCAACTGTGCTTTTTGCTCTGCACTAAATTTGTCCCAAGTTTGATTTAAGCGTTCAACCTGCTGTGCTTTTTCAGCATCTAACTCTTTCTTACGAATATCCATTGCTTTTTGAGCCAAGCCCATTTGAGCCGACTCTTCTGCATCATATTGCTGCTGAGCTTGCTCATTGCTTTGTTCAATCAGGCGGTTTTCTTTTAAATAAGCCACATATTGCACGGCTTTGGTCGCCATAAAGACCACACCATCAATCACTGCATTTTGATCAGGAATATTAAACACTAAACCATCTTTATCCGTCTTGGTAATGTCATATAAAAAGCTACCTTTGAGCTTGTCATCTTCTAAGGTCAGTGAATATTCATTATCTGCAAAATAATCAGCTAAAGTACTGGCACTATAATCGCCTTCACACTCTTCACAATTTTTTTGCTGCTCAGCATAAGCATTCTCCGCACGCTTTTGTAAGCCTTTCGGGAATTGAACAATTAACTGACTTTCACAGCTCAATTGTGTTTTTGATGCTTGCTCGCCTTCTGCTGCATCTAAGGTACGCACATTTTTAATTTCGAATTTCAGACCTTTATTGATTTTATCCAAAACATCATAATCTGCCTGATACCCACTTTCTCTTAGGCTACGCTCGATTTGTTTTAAATAGTCTTTTTTCAATGCCGCTTGAATATTATTCAAGTTGTCTTGATTGGTACAACTCCACTCAGCGACAGCCGCATCCGTATTTTCAACTTTATCTTTCGGCTTGAACTTGTCACAACCTGTTAATAACACTGCTGCTGTTAATGTTGTGAATATAAAAAACTTATTCATATTAATACTCGTAATCTTGTTTTTTTCGGGCGTATTCTACTCAATTTAAAACGATACTTTCGAGTCTTTTCTCTGATTTTATTTAAACAACTTCATTTAAAATTATATTCACTCAAATAAATAATTAAAATAAAAGGAGTTATTTTTCCAATAACTCCTTTTAAACGTCAACAAACCCTCAATTAAGGGCTAATTGAAAACTCAATACGGCGATTTTTAAAACGTCCTTCTTCAGTTGCATTATCTGCAACAGGATTATCTGCACCATGCCCCACCGCTGTGAGTTGAGCCGCATCCACGCCTTGACTGACTAAATAATCAACCACCGCCTGTGCACGTTTTTGTGATAGCGTTTTATTGCTATTGGCATTACCTGTTGAATCGGTATAACCCGCAACGGTCAGTTTTGCATCTTTGGTATTTTTCATTAAGCCAGCGGCTTTATCCAAGATTGCTTTGTTTTCATCTGGAATCTGGTTGGATCCCGTTGAGAAATTAATAATCTGTAGATTAAGTGCTTTAATTACGGCATTAATATCAACCTGATTGGCATCAATGCTTGCCAATGCATCCTGTGCTGCATTTAGACTATTACTTACCGAATCAGCAGCACTAACAGGCGCTTCGACAACCACCTCGGTATTTGGTACTAATCCTTTAATCTTGCCAAGCAACTCATTGAGTTTAGCTGCATCTGCACCTTTTAAGGTGATCTTATCACCCACCCATTCCAAGGAAACATTTGGAACCCCTTTAAGCAATCCCAAAACACCTGCCAGTCCTGCTTGATCAGTAAACGAGCCTGCATGTGTTGCAGCCGTACCTGCTGTATCTACCGTACAGTCCTGATTAGAAGAAAAAACTTCTTTGACCTTGGCCTGAATACTGGCAAGGAGCCCTTGATCACCAACCATGACCTGACACTGTGCAACATGACCATTAGCATCGGTGGTTAATGCCAAGCTCGCGGGCGCAATCATCGTACCGACTTGTGATGCCGGTGAATCCTCATTACTTACAGGTACTTCCATTTGTTTATGTTGACATGACTTCCACAACCATGCGACCAACAATGCCAAAATAATCAGCGCTACAATCGGTAGCCAAGCACGAGACTTACTTCCTGTCGTCGCGGTCGCACTGGCTAAGCTCGTTGTGGAGGCTGTAGCACTCGAAACGAGACCTAAAGGTGCAAGCAAACCTACCGCCCATGCAGGTAACAGCGCACGAATTGAATCAGCATGCTGTTTTAAATAATTAACAATGCTTTGGGTATCATTACCCGCTTCACTGGTTAAAGCAGCAAGGCTGGCTGGAAGCGCTTGATTTAATGTTTGCTCTGCTTCAGCTATGGGAAGCTGACCACCTGCGAGGTTGGATAATAATGCATTTTTAACTTGATCATTATGACCAAATAAATCGAATAAGGAAGGTGAAATCGACTCTTTTAGTTTCTGAATCAATTCAGGTTTTGCAGCTAAAATCGAAAGAAAAATCGGGTAAAATTTAGATAACAGCGCACTTTTTTCGTTCGCCAATCCATCTTGACCACTCACAAGCACAGAGGTCAATTTCTGCTTTAACAGTTCTATTGGGTTTATTGACATTGTTATTCTCTCCAACACATTAAATTTATAATATTCAGATCGCTTAAGAAAAATGCGAAGTACAAGCAAACTGAAGCTTTTTCATTCTAATCATTTGTGTGTTTTTTATTCGTTTTTATATCATTTAAATACAATACTTACATCACACTTTACAAAACCGAGAAAAAGCCAAATCGCTTTAGATCATCATTCAGTTGAGTTATAAATTGTGCGATAAGGAATAATTTCATCTTCATAATAAGGCATTTTACTTGCTTAATTGATATAGAAACAGTAAGGAAAAACTCGCAAAAATGAGTGTAAGAAACGGAAATAAACGATAAGATTTCTTTTCAGGCGCTATCTCAACCGGCTCAGTAATTTCTTCTAATGACACTGCTACGCTTGGAACTTCATCTAATAGGGCAAGCACCTCCTCCGACCAATTTGGCAACAGTCCATTTATCGATTCTTGATGTTCACGAAGGTAATGAATAATGCTGATTGCATCATTTCCGATTTCATTTGAAAGTACTGCTAGACTCTTCGGGATCGCTCGATTTAATGTGATTTCTACCTCTGCAACCGAAACTTTACCTGCTGCCAACCTTAACAGTAATGCATTTTTTACTTTTTCATTTTCTTCCATTAGGTCAAAAACAGAAGGTGTCAGCTTCTCTTTTAACTGATCAACAAGTTCTGGTTTCTGTAAAAAACGATGCAAAAAAATAGGATAAAATCTTGATAAAACATCATTTTTTTCATTTACTAGACATGTTTGATCATTGACAATAATAGAGGATACTTTTTGCTTAAGCAGCTCCATTGGGTGAATAGCCATATGATTTAGCTCCAATTATTTCAATTGTTTAATTCTCATTTTTTATAATTTTATGTAAAGCACATCTCATTTATTTTCTTACTTTAATCTAATTTTTTTATTTTTATCAGTTTTGTAAAATTTAAATACAATATCTACATCACACTTTACAAAGCAGAATAAGACTTGATCGCCTTATTCTGCTGTTTGCATATCATTTATGCGAAGGTCGTCATCACCTTACCTGTCAGCTGTTGACCAAGTAATGGCGTATTTTTACCTTGAGACAGGATGCTGTCTTTAGACACCGTCCACTGTAGTTCTGGATCAATCAAAACCCAACCGGCTTCTTGCAACCAACGATCCGTCATATTGGCCACTTGTGCTGGAATAGAGGTGACTTTCTCCACCCATTCCAAAGGTTCAAACACACCTTCTTGAATCAACTGCACACCTAAACCGACATAGGTATCAAAAGCAGCAATCCCTGGCTGTGTTTCAGCAAATGGAGCCATTTTCGCTGAGCTACTAAGGGGTTCATGATGGGTACAGATTGCATCAATCACGCCTTCTTTCACTCCTTGACGCAATAATGCCTTATCTTGCTCAGAACGTAACGGTGGGCGTACATGGGCAAGTGAGTTAAAACCATCGGTCAGTTGCTCAGTCAGATGTAACTGATGCATAGCAACATCGGCAGTGACAGGTAAACCTTTGGCTTTTGCTGCACGGATCAAATCAACCGAAGCACCACAAGACAACAGACCAAAGTGTGCTTTCACGCCAGTTGCTTCAATCATGATCAAGTATTTAGCAATCGCAACAGTTTCAGCAATCGCAGGAATCATGGGTAAACCTTGACGAGAAGCAATAAAGCCTTCGTGTGCACAGCCATCTTTGGCAATCTGTGGTTCTTCGGCATAGAACACGACCGTCAAGCCCAAACCTGCTGCATATTCCAGAGTACGAATGACCACATCATCATTTTCAAAGCTTGCATTCGCATTTGAAACCGCAGTACATCCACCCTTCTTCAATCCCGCCATATTGGCAGGTTGTTTGCCATTCAGACCTTGGGTTTGTGCACCAATAATTTGTAGATAAATGCCGCCATCCAATTGTGCTTTTTCAATCAAGCCATGAATTAAAGCGCCATTATCTTGAACAATTGGTTTTGAATCAGGTGGTGTTATCACATGCAAAATACCATTGGCACGCGCCGCTTTACCTTCTGACTTTAAGGTTCCATGCTGTTGTTGCCCTGGTTCACGTAGACGTGCACAAAGATCAACCATGGTTGGCATTAACCATTTGCCTTGGCCATCAATCGTTTCATCGACTTGATCTACTGCATCAACCAACTTACCGTTTTCGATATATACCGTTTTGACTTGATCAGTTTTTTGAATTGGATCGAGCACACGGACATTTTCAATTTTTACTATACTCATGTGATCTATCCTTTACAGCGCAATCGCTTCAATTAAACCTTGTTCTTGTAACTGCCCTTGCATCGCAAGTGCCAACACTGCCATACGAACTGCAATCCCATTGGTGACTTGCTTCAAAATAACAGATTGATCACCATCGGCAACGCTTGAATCAATTTCAACTCCACGGTTCATTGGCCCCGGATGCATCACGATGCAATCAGGCTTAGCCAATGCCAAACGCTCTTTGTTTAAGCCGTACATTTTATAGAATTCAGCTTGTGAAGATAATGCAGGTGAATCAATACGTTCATTTTGAATACGTAAGGCAATAATCACATCGCAGTCTTTTACGCCTTCATCCATTTTGTTAAACAGACGTACATGTTCGCCATATTTATCAAAGGCCACTGGCAATAAGGTATTTGGTGCAATCACACGAATGTCTTTACAACCCAATGTTTGCAATGCCGCTACATTTGAGCGTGCGACGCGTGAATGCTTGATATCACCAATAATCGCCACGGTTAAGTCTTCAAATGGCTTTTGGGTTTCGCGGCGAATGGTCAACATATCCAGCATGGCTTGGGTAGGATGCGCATGACGACCATCACCTGCATTGATAATCGCAACCTTAGGGCACACATCTTTGGCAATAAAATGTGCTGCACCAGAAGATGAATGACGCACCACGAAGATATCCGCTGCCATCGCTTCCAAATTCCAAAGCGTGTCACGTAGCGTTTCACCTTTAGAGGTACTTGAACGTGCAATATCAATATTTAAGACATTGGCAGACAAACGCTTTGCTGCAGCCTCAAACGTAGTACGGGTACGAGTGGAGTTTTCAAAGAAAAGATTCATCACCGTCAGTCCTTCAAGCAACGGACGATTGATCAAGTTATTATTTTCATCTAAAAAGCTTTGCGCTGTATCTAGAATCTTGGTTAAGGTTTCTTTAGAAAGACCTTCAATTGTTAAAAAGTGCTTGAGATTTCCTTGTTGATTGAGCTGGATCTGACTCAAAGTATGCAATGCCGCCAAGTGCATAAGAGATTCCTAACACGTTAAGTTAACGCATTATACAGACTTTGGATTTCATTCGCAGTTGAACTTTTCAGCACTTAAGTAAAAATATTTTAGATCTTTTCCATGATCTTATTTTTATTCAATATCAGAACATAGATTCTGAATATTGATCCAATACAAATACTCCAAAATAAAGATAAGGATGTAAGCATCATCTCTACATCCTTTTAATATTCTATTTTTTAATGACTTATAATTTACCTTAATGCACCAATATAGTGATGATGTACCTGTGCTTGATAAATTTCTTCATCGGTAACTTCCATGGAATAAGTTTCCAAAATCTCAGCTGGTTGTTTCTCCGTCGCAGTTTTTGTCTCCACCACCAATGGATTTGGCTCAGGATATAAATCAATCAATGGGCTTAAACGATGTACAAAACGTTCCAACTCTGGGTCCTGAGTTGTTAAGGCGATATCCAGCACATGCTTGGCATAATCTTTATTGTTAACGAGATACATTACATCGATCACACGACCACAGACACGTCTTAAACGGACATACATTTGAGTTGCAATCGTAAAAGCTTCAGCATTGACCAATACTTCGTTATTCATGCTTTCTTTCATAAAGTCCTCACATCATTGGGAGAAATATTTACTGATAATTCATCAAGAGAAAAGCAAAAGCTGTACCAACTATTAAAATAAAAAATAAAAATGCACTTGATCACATTTTTGAATCACCCAAACACAGATAAAATTATTCAAAAAATATCGATTAATGCAGAATAAAGCTGACAATCACACAAATATGCACCGACAGAGCAAGCAAAAATCAGTTAAAATATGCGATTGCTAAAAATGTTTTTGGAAATTTGAATGAATGCTAAACAACGTCTAACAGACTATTGGGTGACCTGTGCAGACGGGCTTGAAACCTTATTACAACAAGAGCTTGAAGATTTAGGCATTCAAAATATCCAACGTTTTGCTGGGCGTTTAGTGTTTAAAGGCACACTTGAAAATGCATATCGGGTTTGTATGTGGTCACGCCTTGCCTCTCGCGTGCTTTTACCGATTCATACCCATGAACTTGAACATACCCATGATGCACGTGATGTAGCTGAAGAACTCTATGAAGGCGCGATTAGCTTTGACTGGTCACTGATTTTTGCACCACAAAGTACCTTTGCAGTCCGCTTACATGTTGAACGTGAAATCAAGGTCAATACACAGTTCGCGACCCTACGAGTTAAAGATGGTGTAGTGGATTCCTTTATGGAAGCCGTTGGTAAGCGTCCGAGCATTGATATCAAGCAGCCTGAAATTACCCTATACGCTCTAGCAGGTAAAACTGAACATACTTATTGCTTAGACTTATCTGGTGATTCTTTACATAAGCGCGGCTACCGACGCTATATGACCGATGCACCCATTAAAGAAAACTTGGCAGCAGCGATTCTACAAAAAGCCCAATTATCAAAATACCAACCCGATATTATTCTTGACCCAATGTGTGGTTCAGGCACATTTATTATCGAATCTCTACTCATTTTAACAGACCGTGCACCAGGCTTAGTGCGTCGTTTTGGCTTTAATGGTTGGCATGGTCATGACCATGAACTTTGGTTAAGATTAAAAGCTGAAGCTGCTGAACGTCATGAAAAGGCTTTAGAACAGCCACTACCTAAATTCTATGCTTATGATGCTGATTGGGAAGCCGTAAAAGCAACGCGTCAAAACATCATTGCGGCTGGTTTCGAAAAATTACTCGATCAAATTCAGATTGAAGAACGTACCTTGGCCGATTGGGATAACTTCCATGCCGAAGGTAAAAAAGCATTTATCGTTACAAATCCTCCTTATGGCGAACGTTTAGGTGATAAAGCCTCTAGTCGTGCATTTTATCTAGGTTTATCTGGACTGTTACAAAAGAATTTCCCAAATCAGTCTGTGGCTGTCATTGCGGCACAAATTGAACAAGCAGATGTACTTGCTATTAACGATCCCCAAACCTTACGTTTAATGAATGGTAAATTACCAATTTATATCCGTTTTGGTACCGTTAAACCTGCAACAGTGACACAACCTTTCCTTGCCACTTGGCAGCCACAACAGTTTGAAAAAATTGAAGGTGCCGAAGACTTTACCAATCGCTTGCAAAAAAATATGCAAACATTGAAAAAATGGGCAGTCAAAGAAAATGTTTTCTGTTTACGTTTATATGATGCCGATTTGCCTGATTTTAACGTCGCAGTCGACTTATATGGCGATCGTTTGCATGTTCAAGAATACGCGCCACCAAAAACCATTGATCCAGAAAAAGCAAAAAAACGTTTTAACCTTGCTCTTGCTGCCATCCGTGCTGTGACCGGTTTAGGTCGTGATGCCATCTTTATTAAAACACGTGCAAAACAAGCGGGTGCAAACCAATACACGAAACAGAGTACTGCCTCTAAACGTTTTATCGTTCAGGAAGGCAAAGCACGTATCTTGGTGAATTTGACTGATTATTTGGATACAGGGTTATTCTTGGACCATCGTCAGATGCGTTTAAGAATTGCCAAAGAAGCGCGAGGTAAACACTTCTTAAATCTTTATAGCTACACTTCTACAGCAAGTCTACATGCCGCTTTAGGTGGTGCAGCAAGTACGACCAGTGTCGATTTATCCAATACTTACTTAAATTGGTCTAAAGAGAATTTTGTACTCAATGGTTTGACTGTCGATCATGCAGATGAACAGCACATGTTCTTTGCAAGTGATTGCTTTGAATGGCTAAAAGAAGGTCATGAGCAATATGACTTGATTTTCATTGACCCACCAACCTTCTCGAACTCAAAGAAGTTCTATGGAACTTTTGACGTACAGCGTGACCACGTTTCACTTCTTAAACGAGCTATGAATCGCTTAACCAGTGATGGAACCCTGTACTTCTCAAATAACTATCGTGGTTTTGAGTTAGATGAAGAAATTGAGGCGATGTATCAGGTTGAAGAGATCACCTCTGAAACGATTGGTCCAGATTTTAAACGGAATCAAAAAATTCATCGTGCTTGGAAAATTCAACACCCTGCTATTTAATCACTAGCTCGGCTTTTACGTCATCGTTATAAGTCACATGAACATTGCCTGACTCGAACTCATAAATCATGTAGCGATCAGGTGGCTGTTCATGTGGTTTGATGGTCGCAGCCCGCTTATCTCGATTATCAACAGCCAACACTTTCTTCTGCTCTTCATGAGGTGATAAAACGCCTCCTAAGATCGTACTGACACGAATATCACCCAAGTATTTATCACTCAAGATCCGTTGTGAACGCCAACGTTCTTCTTCAGGCTTTAAGGCATCTTGTTGCGCTTTAATGAGAATACTGGGAAGTGCATTATTCAGCATAGCAGTTTGTAAGGCGAGTGTCCCTTCACTCAATGGTTGTGCGGCATGCACCATTGAAGATAAGGCAGTCATCAACAAAATTACACAAGCATTTGTGCAATGATGTCTGTTCTTTTCCATTGCAATTCATCCTGAATTTTTTTCTTATTTGATCCGAAACTATCAAGTTTTTCACAAAGTCGCAATGTTATTGGTAATATTCCTGCAAAAATCTGACCAGTTGCACTGATACAAAAAAAGATGGTGATTTTCATCACCATCTTTTTAGCCAAACGTTCAAATTTCACTTAACTCAGTTTCATTTTATCAAAGACCAGATGACCACTTTCACCTTTGATTAAAATGTTATCCCCTGGCTGGAATTCCCCAGACAAGATTTTCTGAGCCAAGTTATTCTCCACTTGTTGCTGAATCGCACGTTTTAATGGACGTGCACCGTATACAGGGTCAAAACCAGCATCGATCAATAGATCAAAAGCGCTATCATCCACAGTTAAGCCCATATCACGATCGCTCAAGCGTGAACGTAAACGATCTAACTGAATATCCGCAATACCACGAATCTGTGCCTTTTGCAGTGAATGGAATACCACCAACTCATCAATACGGTTAATAAACTCTGGACGGAAATGCTGTGTAACCGCATTCATGACCACAGCACGAACCTCGTCATCGGTTGCGCCTTCACCTAGTTCACGCACATCTTGTGAACCAAGGTTCGAGGTCATCACAATCACCGTATTTTTAAAGTCGATCACACGACCTTGCGAGTCGGTTAAGCGCCCATCATCTAACACCTGTAGCAGGATGTTAAATACATCTGGATGCGCTTTTTCCACCTCATCAAATAACACCACACTGTAAGGTTTACGGCGTACAGCTTCAGTGAGCACACCACCTTCTTCATAACCAACATAGCCCGGAGGCGCACCGACCAAACGACTGACTGAGTGTTTTTCCATGAACTCAGACATATCAATACGGATCATGGCATCATCACTGTCAAACAAGAAGTTCGCCAATGCTTTGGTCAACTCGGTTTTACCCACACCTGTTGGTCCAAGGAATAAGAATGAGCCACTTGGACGATTCGGGTCAGACAAGCCCGCACGTGAACGACGGACCGCATTGGAAACAGCAACCACTGCTTCATCTTGTCCAACCACACGGTTATGCAAGAACTCTTCCATGTTCAGCAGTTTTTCACGTTCACCCTGCAACATTTTCGCCACTGGGATACCTGTTGCCGCACTGACCACTTCAGCAATTTCATTCTCAGTCACTTTGGTACGAATCAGTTTCGGCTCTTCATTTTCCTCAGCAACCTCGGCTTGTTCCAAGCGTTTCTGTAACTCTGGAATCACGCCATATTGCAAACGTGCAGCTTCCGCCAAATCACCTTCTCGTTTTGCTTTTTCTAAAGCAACACGTGCTTGATCCAGTTCAACTTGTGCTTTTTTATCACCTTCAACCAGCGTTTTTTCAGCTTTCCAGATCTCTTCTAGATCGTTGTACTCTTTTTGCTTTTCAGCAATTTGATGTTCAAGATGATTGACCTCGGCTTTACTGCCAGCATCTTCATCTTTTTTCACCGCTTCCAATTGCATTTTCAATTGGATTAATCGACGATCAAGTTTATCCAAAGCTTCAGGCTTCGAGTCGATTTCCATTTTGATCCGCGATGCCGCTTCATCAATCAGATCAATAGCCTTGTCAGGTAATTGACGATCCGTGATATAACGATGTGACATTTTCGCCGCAGCAATAATGGCTGAGTCTAAAATTTGCACCCCATGATGGGTTGCATATTTTTCTTTTAGACCACGTAAAATCGCAATAGTATCTTCTACACTCGGCTCATCAACGAGCACTTTTTGGAAACGGCGTTCAAGTGCAGCATCTTTCTCGATGTATTGACGATATTCATCCAATGTCGTTGCACCTACACAACGCAATTCACCACGCGCTAAAGCAGGTTTCAACATATTACCTGCATCCATCGCGCCATCACCCTTACCAGCACCGACGAGAGTATGTAACTCATCAATAAACAGGATGATCTCACCTTCATGTTTAGCAAGGTCTTTGAGAACCGCTTTTAAACGCTCTTCAAACTCACCACGATATTTTGCACCTGCAAGCAATGAGCCCAAGTCTAATGACAGTACACGCTTATTCTTCAAGCCTTCAGGCACTTCACCATTGACGATACGTTGTGCTAAACCTTCCACAATTGCTGTTTTACCTACCCCTGGTTCACCAATCAGGACAGGATTGTTTTTGGTACGACGTGATAAAACCTGAATGGTACGACGAATTTCATCATCACGACCAATCACAGGATCGAGCTTGCCCGCTAAAGCACGCTCAGTTAAGTCAATGGTATATTTATTGAGTGAGTCACGTTGATCTTCGTGATTATTGCTCATAACTTTGTCATTTCCTCGAATATTTTCAATTACTTTGCGTAAGCTTTCTGGTGTTACACCAACACTATTTAAAATGCTTTTGGTTTCACCTGTTTCTGTCAGCCCCAACAACACCCAATCGGTTGATAAAAATTCATCACCTGCTTTTTGTGCATAGCGGTCAGCTAAATTCAGTGCCTTTACCGCTTCAGGATTCAAATTGATATCACCAGTAGGATTCGCCAACGTTGGTGCATTCTCTAACGCTTGTTCAAGTTTTTGCTTTAACTCTGGTAAACGTGCGCCCGCTTGTTGCAATAAACTCAGATTGGCAGGTTCTTTCAAAAGAGTCGACAAAATATGAATCCCTGCAATCGCAGTATGATCCTGACCCATTGCCAATGATTGCGCGTCTGAGAGTGCTTGCTGTAAACGGTTTGTAAATTTTTCAAATCGCATTCTTGTTATTCCTCACAACAAATTCTTAACTTATCACTTAGATGGGAACGCTTTTTAAAATTTCAAATAAAATTTATATATTTTTCAATATTTTATAAAAATTTAAAGAAATAAAACTCAGTATTAATATGGGTGTATAAACGATCCATTTCAAGTATATTTTGTATAATTTTTCTGTCTATTCGGTTTTGCACAAAATCCTTATTGTGATTTTAAGGTGAACCTTTTAGTTTAACCCTTTGCTTCAATTAAAAATGCCCATCATGTCTCTAAAAACAATTTTGCTCAGTGTTGCTTCCCTGCTTCCACTTCATGCTACTTTTGCACAACTACCACAGGACTCAAGACGTGCTGGTGGTGTTGCTGTGATCCCGCTTCCAGCAAACACCACACAAGTTTTTTATGAACAAAAACCCGTCTTGATTACACAACAAGGGACACAACGCTATGCCGTGTTTGGCATTCCACTTTCCGCTCCCTTAGGTGGCTTGACCTTAACAAGCAATACCACACCAATTCAAATCGAAGTAAAGCCTTATCAATATGCCGAACAACGTTTAACGGTTAAAAACCAAGACTATGTCAATCCCACTCAAGATCAACTCGACCGTTATGCTCAAGAAGCAAAAGAGCAAAATGATATTTATAGCTCTTTTTCCCAAAGCCACTGGACCCAGTTTCCTAACTTTATTCGACCTACGGCAGGTAAATTTAGTAATTCATTTGGCAGAAAACGCTTTTTCAATGGCGAAGAACGAGCTCCTCACTCCGGTTTAGACATTCCTGCGCCTGTTGGACAAAAAGTAGTAGCGCCTGCTGATGGGGTCGTCGTACAAACAGGAAACTATTTCTTTAATGGCAATACTGTACTGATTGATCATGGCCAAGGCTTAATCAGTATGTTCTGTCATTTGAGTAAAATTAATGTCGTAAAGGGACAGCAGATTCATCAGGGTGAAACACTGGGATTGGTTGGTAAAACCGGTCGAGTCACTGGACCACATTTACACTGGGGAATGAGCCTGAATAATGCGCGAGTAGACCCACAATTATTTATAAAATAAAAAGAAAAGCTTATAAAGAAAAGTGATCTATAAAAATAGATCACTTTTTAGAAAAACTTAATAATTTATTGTTTAAGCAGCTTCAACAATTTCAAAATCATGAGTAATTTCAACACCGCCATCTGAAAGCATTTTACTGGCTGAACAATATTTTTCTGCAGAGAGTTCAACAGCTTTTTCAACTTGCTTACTTTTCACGGCTTTACCTGTCACTACGAAATGCAAATGGATTTTAGTGAACACCGCAGGAATGGAGTCTGCTCTTTCTGCTTTGAGGTGACATACAACATCCGTCACATCTTGGCGAGATTTCTTTAAAATGGTCACAATATCAAACGAAGCACACCCACCAAGTCCCATTAAAATCAATTCCATAGGACGTGGACCACGGTTTTCACCCCCATATTCAGCAGAACCATCCATCACCAAAGTGTGGCCACTTTCTGATTTTGCCTCAAAAGCAACATTCTCTAACCAATGTACACTTGTTTGCATTGCAACTACCCGAAAAACGTTATAAATTTACTCTGTTCTTGTACACTAACATAAAATGAGTTGATAAGGAATTTCATCTCTTCTGTGTAGAAAAGGCTCTACCAAGGGCCTGTGCGATCGGTTTTATCCAAATTCGGAAATTTTAAGCATGACTTCAAATTTTTCACAACTTAGCACTGATGCTTTATCTCCAGGTCAACTACCTGAATCAGTTAAAGCTTTGCTAAAACGTGCTCATATTAATAGATACCCTAAACGCACCACGATTGTTGACGCTGGAACGGAATCAAAATCACTGTATTTAATATTAAAAGGTTCAGTGTCAATTATCTTACGTGAAGATGACGAACGTGAAATTGTAGTTGCCTACCTAAACCCAGGCGATTTTTTTGGTGAAATGGGGCTTTTTGAAAAGAACCCTCAACGTACTGCAGAAGTACGTACACGAGATGTCTGTGAAATTGCAGAAATCTCTTACGACAATTTCCACGAGTTAAGTAAACAATACCCAGATCTAAGTTACGCTGTGTTTGCTCAACTGGTCCGTCGTCTTAAAAATACTACACGTAAAGTCACTGATCTAGCCTTCATTGATGTGTCAGGTCGTATTGCGCGTTGTTTAATTGACTTATCGGCTCTACCTGAAGCAATGATTTTGCCAAATGGTCGTCAGATTCGTATCACTCGCCAAGAGATTGGTCGTATCGTGGGTTGCTCTCGCGAAATGGTTGGACGTGTCCTCAAGACACTTGAAGATCAAGGTATGATTCAAACTGATGGTAAAGCAATCTTAATTTTTAATGCTTCTTTAGAAGAAAATAATTTTACAGAAGAAGAATACGATGACGAAGACTAATTTGATCTAAGATCGAATTAACTCTTAAACAAAGCCAGTGCTCGTCACTGGCTTTCATTTTTTAACAAAGAATAAGCCTTACTGATTACATAATTACAATGATTATAGAGATATTCAGAATATTAACTGCTGCCAACATTTTCTATAATCCACCCTAATCAAGACTATATTCATAAGATACTGATTTGGAGAGAATAAGTATGAAGAAATTAGCTTTAAGCCTTTGTGCCATGACCGTAATGACAATTTCTGGCTGCGCATCTTTCGCGGACATGGCTGGCGCAGATAGCGCAACTTTAAATGCTCAATCTGCACAGAGCTTCGCAAAAATGACGCAAGAAGCACGTGCTAAGAACCAACTGGATAGTAGTTCAAGTACTTATCAGCGTATCAATACTGTATTTAATCGCTTAAAACCGTATGCTGATCAAATGAACCAGACTGGTCAACGTTTTCAATGGCAACTTGCAGTACTCAAATCGGATACTGTTAATGCCTATGTAGCACCAGGTGGTAAAGTTGTTTTCTATACAGGGATTGTGAACAAGCTTAATTTAACCAATGATGAAATTGCTGCGGTAATGGGCCATGAAATGACCCATGCGCTCGAAGAACATGCCAAAAGTAAAATTGGTGCTCAAGCTTTAACAAATCTTGCGATTGGCATTGGTAAATCGTATGCAGGTAGCAGCATAGGTGATCTAGGCAGCGCAGCAATCGATTTAGGCAGTCAAGTGGGGATCGGCTTACCATACTCACGTAATTTAGAGAGCCGTGCCGATTATGGTGGTTTAATGCTCATGGCGAAAGCAGGCTATAACCCGAATGCAGCAATCAGTCTATGGGAAAAAATGAATCGTTTAGATGGCGCTGGTGGTGGTTCATTCTTATCAACTCACCCATCAAATACTCAACGTATTGGTGATATGCGTAAAAACTTACCAGCTGCTTTGGCTGTTTATAACCAACGCCGTTAATCAACAGCCCCTTAAATTCTTAAGTTCGGATTTAAGGGGTTTTTCGTATCAACTCATTTATTACTGAATCAAGCTCACATTAATCGCAAGTGCAACATATGCGTTGCGATGGTATGACGGATATGATCAGGTCGAGCATGAAAATAACGCTCACTTAAACCATCACCTGATAAATCCTCAGTAACGATATACCCCATTTGTTCTACTGCCTGATGCAGTGTCTTTGGTCTAAATTGCCCTTTTAAGGGTTCTTTTAAAAACCGAGTAAATTGCGACACAAACAAGGTGCCTAAACGCTCTATGCCCTCCAACTCACGATAGTCAACCGAGTAGTCCAAGACCACCTCGCTCCCCTGTGTGGCAATCTGTGCAATACTTGCCAAAGTATTTAAGGTCGTTGCTGGTTCTAGATAATGGGTTGTCCCCAACCATGAAAAAAAAGCCACCTGATCTTGCTGAAAAGAACTTCGAGCTAGAGCATCTGCGATCGATTCTTTTTCAAAATCAATCGCAACAAATTCAACATTCGCTGGAAGCGGGCCATATTGGCGTAGTTTACGTTGTTTTGCTGCTTGGGTATCTGGATGATCCACTTCATAAATCTTCAGCTGTGGATACTGCTGTGATTGTCGCAGGGTAAATGAATCTAATCCCGCCCCGACCAATACATATTGTACTACGCCCCGCTCAATCGCTGCCTGGAGCTGATCTTCGGCGTAGCGTGAACGCCCAACCACCTGTCCAGTCAATAAGCCAAAAGTACGGTTAAACACCGATGAATTCATCACTTTCACAGTTAACGAAGTGGTTAACAGTTTCTTCCAGCCCGTACTGGTTAACTCAAAAGCAAAAGGGTCGGAAAAGACTGGATTTTCAGCATTTTGAAAATGATTGGCACGTAATGCTGCAGCTGCTTCAGCCGTACGACTCGATTGTCCTTCTTTCATTTTGATTCCCCATTTTTATTACTATCTTGCAAAAAATAAGCAGCAAATTCCATCGCTAGACAAAATTTACTGCTTATTAATGACCAAATTAAAAATTATTTAGTTTTTTCAGTTTGATACGTCACTTGATAATCATTTAAGTCCATACGTTTCAAACGTTGCTTTAACTTTTTCAATGACCACGGCCATGCAGCAAAGTTACGGCCATTGGCATCTAAGTAGTAACTCTTACATCCACCGGCATTAAACACGGTAGTTTTAAGATGTTTTTGCACGAGCTCATTATGATGCTTGATCACTTCAGGCTTGATGTTCAGCTTGGCGATGCCTTTGTCTCTAATTTTGAGTAGACCATCCACAATATAATCGAGCTGTGCTTCAGCCAAACCAATGAAGGAGTCATACACCAAGACATTTGGTCCTAAAACCAAGAAAGCATTCGGGACATTTTCAATGCTGGTACCCAAATAAGCTTCTGGTGAACTACTTTTCCAAAGATCATTCAGACATTCACCTTTCTCATTTGAGACACGTTTACCAATCGGTGGATGCGATACTTCGAAGCCTGTTCCCCAAATAATCACATCGACTTCATGACGTTCACCATTCGCAGACACCACAGTATTACCTTCTACTTTCACCAATCCATGTGGAATCAGTTTGGTATTCGGCTGCTGTAAGGCTGGATAGTAGTTGTTAGCGAATAAAAGACGTTTACAACCAATAGTAAAGTTCGGAGTTACGTTTTTACGTAATTCAGGATCTTCAATTTGGAAACGTAAAATCAATTTCGCCAACTCTCCAACAGGCTTGAGTACTGCTGGGTTACGTAAACCAAAATTGATCGCATTTAAAGACTGAGCAACCGTTTGACGCCATGTCTTTTGAATCAATGGGAATTTTTCAATCAAGGCTTTACTAACATCACCTAAATCAGTGTCGGGCTTTGGTACCACCCAAGGAGCTGTACGTTGATAGACATACAATTCTTTCGCCAAAGGCTGAATCTGAGGAACAAACTGAATCGCAGAAGCTCCTGTTCCAATCACAGCAATACGCTTGCCAGTTAGATCGTAATCATGGTTCCATTTCGCAGAATGGAACATTTCACCTTTAAAGGTTTCCAACCCTTCAAGTTTTGGAATTTGCGCCTCGGTAATTGGACCCGTTGCAAAAACCACAGTTCTGGATAAGTTTTGACCTTTATTGGTATCAATCACCCATAGATTACGCTCTTTATCCCATGCTGCATTCAATAGCTCTGTACCAAATTCAATTTTTGAGCTGACATTAAAGTTTTCGCTCACTTCTTCTAAATAGCTCAGAATCTCTGGCTGACGAGCAAACAAATGACTCCATTTTGCGCTTGGCGCAAATGAATATGAATACAACGCCGATGGTACATCACAGCCACAACCTGGGTAGGTATTTTCGCGCCAAGTTCCCCCTACGCGTGCCGCTTTCTCAATGATCTTGTAGTTGCTATAACCTACTTGATCAAGACGAATTGCAGTTGCGATACCCGAAATCCCCGCGCCTACGATAAAACTATCATAGATGTGTTGTGGTAAAGCCTTTCCTTCAGCTGAGTTTAATTTTTTTGCTTGAGCTGTCATTTAAAAATATCCTTTATTCATACAACTGAAATAAGCCTGTCGCTAACCGAGTTTCGTCTTATCTCAGTATTTAAAATCTTTTATCCGAGGCAATTACTTCATAAATCGGTACGATGTGCCTAAGAATTTTGCATACAAATTCGGTGCAGTACGTTTCATTAACCAAAACAACTTGGCATCGATTTGTGGAATGGTATAAAGCTCACCTTTATCCAAACGATCCAAGGTCAGTTTGGCCACCTTGTCACTGGTGGTAAAAGCCAAATTAGTTAAGGCATAATCTAAAAGCCCTTTATGCGGGACTTTGCCATTTTTAATGATATTGGTCGGTACTAAGGTTGGACAAAGCACATTGACCTTGATATTCGATTTTCGCAGTTCAGCCGAAAGTGTTTCTGACAAGGCACGAACACCTGCTTTAGAGACGTTATAGACGGTCATTTCTGGTGCGGCAGTATAAGATGCAGCGGAAGCCACATTAATAATTGCACCATGTCCAAGTTGTTTAAACTTCGGTACAAAAGCACGGCAGCCGTGGATCACACCCCATAAATTAATATTCATGCACCAATGCCAATCTTCAGAAGACATTTCATCAAACTTGCCTCCTAGACCAATCCCTGCATTATTAATCACTAATGTGACTGGATTCTGCATCAATTGTTGGGCCTGCTCAGCCAACTGATTGACTTGCTCTTCTTTGGCCACATCACATTGCACAGCAAAGGCTTTGGCTCCAAGGGCCTCAACTAAACTGACTGTTTCTTTTGCTGCATCAAGGTTAATGTCCGAACACACCACTGTGCCGCCACGTTTTGCCAGTTCAAGTGCAAAACTACGACCAATCCCACTTCCTGCACCAGTCACCACAGCAAATGCTTTTTGGCTTGGCTTAGTTTTCTTCCCGAATAATTTCATCTTTGTTTTCCAATCTTTTCGTATGGATATGGACCAAGTTATGCAGTCGCTGCACGTACAGGTGGTACAAACTCTTTAAGGAAATAAGGGCTTAATAAACCAGTTTCAGGGTTTAATAAACGTTCTTTGTAATACGCCATATACGCGGTGGTATCATGGTCATTGGGATGAAAACTTGGACGTAAATATTCAAGAATGTGCATAAAGCTACTTCCAAATACGCCACGCTCGCTACCGAACAGTAAAGCTGTGCTTTCCACAATATCTTTCATATAACGAGGATTAATCAGGTTACTTGGCTTACGGACAAACGGCATTAGATAACCACCCAATGACACACCACCTAGGATGGTTAAGCTTGCCAACAAGAAACCTGTAATTCTGAGCCAATAATTACCGGATAGCTCAAGAAAGACATCGTACGCAATATCTTTATGCTCAGACTCTTCCAACATGTGCCACATCCACATGGCACGCTGTCTTTCATCTTGAGAACCCAACAGGTATTCTTCGTGCTGCATCATGAATTCGGCAAGTACAGCGGTATAATGTTCAATGCCTGCCATCAATGAAAGCTGTAACGATTGTGGAAGTTTATAGATGCCATATTCGAAAACTTTCCCTGCAATAGCACGCAGCAACTCAACTGGATAACCATTTTCTTTCAAGACTTCATCATTAAACTGATTGTGGATTTTTGAATGAATCGCTTCTTGTCCAATCAGAGATGTGAGTCGTTGTTTTAAAATCGGATCTTCAATAAAGTCACGATGATGACGTGCAGTATCAATTACTACATCTTCACCAAAAGTGAGAAAGATGGATAAAGCATGAAAATAAGAGGTTGCAAGCTCTTTATTTAAAAAGAATCTTTCATCCAATTCTGCTGGGTTGAATTTGAAATCAAAATGGCGAATTGGAATCGGTGACTTATTCGCAAGATTTTGAATAATGCCCTGATATTTGGTACTGAGTTTGTCTGAGAAGACATTTCGAAGAACTTGAGCGACCATATCTTGATCCCCTAAAACTGCATTACAACTTAAAAGGCTTAGCCAATTTGTATATCTCTACATACAGCGACTGGATAAGATTGCTTGGTTGCATAGTGCATGACGACAATATAGGCAACAAGAACCAAACTGCTCATCGCACGCTGAGCTTTTTTGCCAATTCAGCGCGCAATGGCATGCATACTGTGCATACTTAATTCAGCATTAAGCAGCTTGTACCTTTGGTGTAAATTCCTTCACAAAGAATGGATGCAATGCACCACCCTCGGATAAAAGTTTCTTTTCGTAATATTCAAAATAAGCTGTTGCATCATGATCATTTGGATGGAAGTCAGTCCGTAAATAATCAAAAATACGGCCTTGCGTACTTCCAAAAACACCATCTTTCGGACTAAAGATGAGCTTGACACCACGTCGTGCATCTTTCCAGAATTTCGAAGTCAACATTTCTTGTGGCTTACGTAAAATAGGTACCATGGTTGCCGAAAACGGGATCAATCCAAGAATAGTGAAATAAGCCAAGAAGAAGCCTGAAATACGTAAGGCATAGTTTCCATTCAGTGTTTGATAGACATCATAGGCAACATCTTTATGCTCTGATTCTTCAAGCATATGCCACATCCATAATGCACGTGTTTTCGCATCATCAGAGAAATAGAAATTCTGCTCATGCGCCATCATGTACTCTGCCAGTACAGCAGTAAAATGCTCAATCCCAGCCATTAATGACAGCTTCAAAGGTTGAGGGAATTTCAAGAAAATGTGATCAAAAAATTGTTCACCCAAGAAACGATAGAGTCTTACTGGATAATCCAGTTCAACAATTGCATCATTAAACTCATTATGTAGTTTGGAGTGAATTGCTTCCTGACCAATTAATGAAGTCACACGCTGTCTTAAGATCGGGTCTTTCAATTGATCACGGTGGTGACGTGCTGTTTCAATCACCAAGTCTTCGCCATAAGTTAAAAATACTGACAGGGTCGCGAAGAAAATCGTAGCGAATTGATTATTCATATAGAATGAGAGATCAACTTGTTTCCCTTCAAATCCGATGGCCAAGTGACGAATTGGAATACTTTTTTTACTCGCAAAATCAATTTGCTCAGTTATTGGGTTAGATTTAAATAAACTTAAACCTTTCTTTAATGTGCTGCTAATCATGGCTACACCTACCTACTTCACTTGAGCGTCATTTGCCCTTTGACATGCGTTGCATCGGGTTCATCTCTTTTCATCCTTCTCCTCATTTGAGAAGTCTGAAAAAATATTCGGGAGATTTTTTTGAACCTGATCCTAATATGAAATTACTTTAAACCGATCTTATGTTCGGATTCAATTCGGGTAATTTTCGACGTTTTAACAGGTAGATTTTTCATAAAAGTTGTTCGTTGTTCATTTTTTAAAATAGAAATAAGTAAAACTTAATTTTAACTTTTATATTGAATATCAAATAGATAATTAAAATTAAAAACAAAGATTATTGATGTAAATCCGTATCTGTCTTTAAGAAGACAGATTTTATTACAGATAAAATATAAATATTAAAATGTATGTAATTTTATTTGTTCGGATTAATTTACTCTGACTTCCCCTGCTTTCAACCGCATGTTAATCTGAAGTTATGTTCGGATTTTAATAATAAGATTTTATGGCAACTCGTAAACCACGTCAGTCACGTTCTAAAGTCACAGTAGATACCATTATTGAAGCAGGCTTTATTGCAGTAGCAACCAATGGTACCAGCGGCACCACCACGCGGCATATTGCTGATATTGCAGGTGTCAGCGTTGGCTCGTTGTACGAATATTTTAAGAACAAAGAAGAAATTTATGATGCGATGGCCAGAACTTTTGTCAAAGAAGTCTTGGATATGGTGAAAGAACTCACACCGATCATGATTGAGCAGGAACTCGAACCTTTATTTGAAATGATCTTCTATACCTTCCGTGATCTGCTGACACGCGATGATGACCGCTATCTGATCTGCCTACGCTATGCGACAGAACTCAAATATGAAAAATATATCGGTCAAATTGAGATGGCACTGATGGAAGTCTTGATGAAGTATATGATTCGCCACCCTCGTTACCTAAAGGTCAATAATCTTAGCGTGACAGCTTATATCAGTATTAATAGTAGTATTTTCAATGTCGCTCGTCATTTGATCTTACCCAATCCACAAATTAGCTTTGATGAAATGGTCAAAGGTTTAAGTACCATGATTATTAGTTATATCGAAGCAGAATTGGCAAAAGCAGGAAATTAAAAGCCAGCTTTCGCTGGCTCAGTTTAACTTTAGAATGGTCTTGCACCCGCCAAACTAACACGTTTCAATAAACGACGTTGCTCGGCTGGAAAGGCTGTGCGCGAATGTAAGGTCAGTTGGTTATCCCAATAGACAATATCCCCAATTTCCCACTGATGTTCATAACGATATTGAGGTTGCACAATATGGGCTCTTAAGCGGTCGATCAATGCAGCACCCTTTTGATCGTCATAGCCTACGACTTCCACTTCGGTTTGCGCATCCAGATAGATACCACGACGACCACTTTCAGAATGGGTACGAACTAATGGATGCGGGAATGCAGCGCCTAATATCGGTTGATCAGAAAAGCGATATTTTGGAATTGGGCTTTTATCCTTTAAGCGTAAAAATGGATTATACGTAATCAGTTGCAGCCCTTCGATCTCATCTTTGGTTTCCTGATCTAGGTCTTCATAGGCCTGAACAGTATTATCCCAACTGGTCGCGCCTCCATCTTTTGGAAGTTCAATTGCGTAAAGCAAGGATCCACTAGAAGGCTGCGGTGTCCAGTGATGGTCACTATGCGGGGTGAGTTCGCCATGACCGGTATAATCGCCTTCTCCAACCGCATTGGATACCGGCACGATATCAGGTGGTGCATTGGTATCGTTGCGCGTTGCCAATACAGGTACATCTGTTGGTGGACGGAAAATTCCGCCAAAGTAACTGGCAAAAGCAAGTAAGTCATTGTCTTGCAAGTCTTGCGCCTTGATAACCAGAATTAAATGTTCATGTAATGCCTTTTTCAGCTTGAGAATCACTTCCCCGCTTTGTGGTTTGCTGGCATCTAAACCAGTTACAATCGCTCCCAATGCGCCTTCGATTGGTGTGATTTGTACGGTATCTAAACTATGTTTCTTGTATTCATGCCAACGCGGTGCATTTTCGATCGCGGCTGAAAGCTGTGTGAGTACGGTCATTTTCTTTCCTATAGATCATTCATTATATTTTTCAAAGCATCGAGCTTTATTCATGATTCCCCAATCACAAAAAATAGTGATTCAGTTAAATATATGCAAACCGTGAAATATAAGAACCAATATTTTTATATTAATTTATTTATTTTTATGATTATAAAATTCAGCTTACCTGGGATTACCAAGCAAACTGAAACTGATTAAAATCGTTAACAACAGGGATAATTAAATAATCTTCGACTGCATGACTAAAATCAGTCAAAATATCATTTCTAATTGCAGCAAGTCGGACATCTTCACGAACACGTGGGTGTGGCAAATGAACAGGAACAATCCGCTTGATTCGACCTGGATTCGGTTGCATCACCACAACACGATCACCGAGGAAAACTGCCTCTTCCACATCATGCGTTACGATAATCATGGTAATTTTTTCGGCTTGCCAAATCCGTTGTAATTCCTTTTGTAGATTGGCGCGTGTTAGTGCATCTAGTGCGCCAAAGGGTTCGTCTAGCAACAATATTTTAGGTCGATTAATCAGGCTTCTCGCAATCGCAACACGTTGACTCATGCCCCCTGAAAGCTGTGCTGGATAAGCATCTTTAAACTTAGTCAAACCAACCAACTCAATATGCTCATCAATCAACTGATTCTGTTCCGCAACCGTTAATTTACGATTTAACAATGCAACCCGAATGTTATCTTGTACATTCAGCCAAGGAAATAATCGATGATCTTGAAAGACAATACCTCGCTCTAGACTGGTACCTTGAATCGGTTGTCCATCGACTAGAATCTTACCTTCAAATTGATCATCCAAGCCGACGAGTAACCGTAATAAAGTTGATTTTCCACAGCCACTACTGCCAACGATGCTGACAAATTCCCCCGATTTAATCTCCAAAGAAATATCATCCAATACAGTTAAGGCATGCTCTTGATACTGTCCATACGATTTATTGAGATGATTAATTTTTACTGAACCAACATTTAATGATGTCATTTTAGCCCCCCTAAAATAGAAATCAAAAATATAATAAGATCAATCCTTACTATATTTTCGATATGACTTTCTATAGTTTTGCCAAAGCAACTTCTGTAGACTTAATTAAAACAATGACTTCACTACCTAATTCTAAATTTAGATTTTTAACTGATCGTGTCGTAATCACTGAAGTAAAAACTCCCGCAGGTGTTTCTACATCCACCTCAGAAACTACACTTCCTTCAATAATTTCTTTAACCACACCACGAAATTGATTACGCACATTAATTTGAGGAATACTCATCTTTCACCACTTTGCATCTGTTTATTAAATTATGTACTCACATATTAGGCAAATCATAAATATTTAGAACTATTATTTTTGAATACTTTTTGATTAAAAAAATATATTTATTTTCAATCATTGATTATTATTTTTTTAGCAAAGTAATTTCCAACCAATAAAAAGGTGAACTTCTGTCACCTGATTATTTAATACAACTAGCCTAATAACTCTTCCAACATAATATTGACTACTTTATCGTTTCCCACTAAGCCGTATTTGACCAATCGTGCACGCACGATATTGCGACTAATCCCTAAAAGCTTTGCTGTTTGCACCTGATTACGATGGCAATATTCATAAGCAATACGAATCGTGGCTTCCTCAATCAAGCGATCAAGATTTTCATTTTTCAAGGCATGGGAGGACTCAAATAAATTAAGAAGCGCATGCTGCAACATTTGTTTAGGCAATAAATCTGTTCGTGGAATGGTTTGCGTACTTTTTTCCAAGTCAGAAATTTGTCGTAAATTTAGGCTACTGGATAAGGATGCAAAGCAAAAATCCGTAGGTTGAATTTGATGGTTCTTGCAGACCAGTAAGGCATGATGAATGGCATTTTCCAGTTCTCGAATATTACCCGGATAGCCATAGGTCAATAGTTTCTGAACTGCGCTTGGACTCAGTGTCGCAATGGGATAACCCAAACGCTTGCAATATTGGGCAATAAAAAAATTAGCCAACGGCAGAATGTCCCCTGGACGTTCTGCCAAGGGTGACACTTTCAGCAATGCCACATTCAGACGATAGAATAAATCTTCACGAAACTTACCAGCTTGAACTGCCTCATCGAGATGGACATTGGTTGCGGCAATGACACGTACATTCAGCTTAATTGGCTTGAGTGAACCGACGCGAACAATTTCACGCTCTTGCAAGACCCGTAACAATTTCACCTGCATCGCAGGAGATAAATCACCGACTTCATCCAAAAACAATGTGCCATGATTCGCCGCTTCAAACCAACCCGCCTTGCTATTGATCGCACCAGTAAATGCACCTTTTTCATGTCCGAAAAGTTCACTTTCCGCCAATGATTCTGTAAATGCACCACAATTTACTGCCACAAAAGGACCACGACTACGCTGGCTCATCATATGCACCTGACGGGCAACCAGTTCTTTCCCCGTCCCAGTATTGCCAATAATCAGGACGCTGGCCTCGCTTGGTGCAATCTGTTCGATACGATCCAGCAAATCTCTTGATTTTTGATCTTCAAAAACCATTGCTGTGGCACGCTCAGTACGCGTTAAAGTCTGATTTTGTGGATAAGTAATGAATGACATGCATTTACTTCCCTATTGTTCTAAAAGAGAAGTTATCTTGCATGACTATTTGCTTAAATAGAAATCAGTAATTCACCTTTGTTATTTCCATTTATTAAAATAGAAATAAACGTCAGTTAATTAAACTACAAAGATGATTTAATTTTGACTATATTCATTATATTGATTGCTATATATCTTTTTATAATCAATCTGATTTTGTTTTAACTGACCTTCTTCAATTAAATTATCCACCCATATTTTAAAATCATTATTTTTAAATTTTCCAGCAGTACTTGGAATTCCCCACTGTGTCCAATATTTTAACATGGCATTATTTTCAGGGCGTTTACGCCTCTCCAAAATCTGCTCGAAGCGTGCGATCACCTGATCCCTCGGTTGTTGCCTAGACCACTCAATCGCTTTGGCAATGCCAGTGACCACTTTACGTGTGGTATTCGGATGTTCAGCTATATAGCGATTTGCCATGACATAAGTTCCAGTTGTCAGATCGCCAACAAGGTCATAATCACGATAAAGACGACGTACACCACCCCGTTCGATTGATGGGCCTGTCAATGGTGCTAAATCCACATGACCATTTCTTAGTGCTTGCTCTGAAGAACCAGGTGGCAAGACCACAAGCGTGACCTGATTGATTTCCTCAGGGCTGAGTCCTCCTTTTTTTAAGTAAGTCTTGAGCATATATTCCACTTGTGCACCCAGAATATTGGTGCCGACCTTTTTACCAATTAAATCTCTGGCTGAATGAATTGGACTATTTTCAAGAACATAATAGCCAGCAAAAGGATCATCGAAAGTCCCATAGGCAGCAATCACAACAGTGCCGGGTACGCCACTGGCGACCATTTTAACCGCTGAACCTGCAAAACTTGGACTACTAATATCACTATCACCTGACAAAGCAGATTGAATACCTTGTGGCCCGCCTGTGGAAACACCCTGATAGCTTAATTTGATTGGCGCAAGATAACCCAAATCTTCAGCCAGCTCTAAGGGAGTAACGATGCCTGGCGAACCGAGATATTTAAATTCTAAAGATTCAGGTCCATCCAATGTGTCCAGTTTCGATTCTTGTTTCGCACATCCCAACAAGATGAGTGACATTGTCACCATACAACTCAGATCAAATAGATGCTTTCCCCAGCCTTGCTTAAACATGTTAATCTACTCCTGACTAGCGTTCGATTTTCCAAGCGGTCAAACGCTTTTCGATCGCAAGCAGACTGTAATTAAACAGCAAGCCAATGGTAGTAATACTTATGATGCCAAAGAACATTTCAGGAATCTGGAAGTTATATTGCGCATAATTAATCAGATAACCCAGACCTGCTTTTGCCCCAACCATTTCAGCCGCAATCAGCATCAATACTGAAAAAGACCCTGCCAAACGCACCCCCACAAAAATCGTTGGAATCGCTGCGGGTAAAATCACTTTACGGAATAACTGAATCGAACTCAGCCCCATGGTTCGTGCAGACTTGATCAACAATGGATCAACATTTCGAACACCACTAATCGTGTTCAGCAAAATTGGCCATGTGCAGGCATAGGTCACCAATGCAATTTTCGAACTTTCACCAATCCCAAGAAAAAGAATAAACACAGGCAATAAAGCTAATGCAGCCGTGTTGCGGAACACTTCCAATAAAGGACTCAGAAACTCGGAAAAGCGTGTGTACCAACCAATTGCCAGCCCCAAAGGAATCGCGACAATGATCGCAAAAATAAAACCACTGAGAGAACGGATTAAACTGGCTTGCAAATGCGTCAAGAGTTGTCCATTTTGGATCAAGCCCCAACCACTGAGCAACACGGTGGAAAATGCTGGCAAGAAAGCGGAATCGACCAAACCAATCCGCGGTACGATTTCCCAGATGGCTAAAAAGAGTAAAATCGCAGCTGATCGTTTAAAACTTGTGGAAAGCCAGCTTAGATTAAAACCATCCCCCAAAGAACTGATCTTAGGTGGAGAAGAAATGGAACTGGACTGAATTGTTTTTGGAAACGTTAATGTCTCTTTTGTACTCGACATAATCACCTCTGCTTCTTATTAATCTTTAAAATACGTTGTGCTTAAGCAACCAACTGCTTCTGTTTTTCCTGCTCTTGAGCCTTCAATACTTCTTCACGTAACAAGCTCCAAATCTGATGACGCAATTGGCTGAATTCTGGGCTGGAACGTACATCCTCCTGATCGCTTCGTAGCTCAGCAGGAACTTCAATCACCTGTTTGATTCGCCCCGGACGTGAGGTCATAATGGCAATGCGCTGCCCTAAATAAATGGCTTCATCAATACTATGGGTGATAAAAATGATGGTCTTCTGAGTCTGTTGCCAGATTTTGACCAATTCAGCCTGTAAGGTTTCACGGGTCTGCGCATCGAGTGCGGCAAAAGGTTCATCCATCAATAGAATGTCTGGGTCATAGGCCAGACTCCGTGCAATTGCGACCCGCTGTTTCATGCCACCTGAAAGTTCATTGGGATAATGATGTTCAAACTCCGCCAGCCCCACTAAATTTAGGAAATACTTTGCCGTTTGATAACGCTGTTGTTTATCAACACCTTTTGCATCCAAGCCAAACTCAATATTTTCTAGGGCCGTTAACCACGGAAACAGTGCATATTGCTGAAAGACAATGCCACGCTCCAACCCCGGTTTTTTAATCGCTTGCCCATCAATAGTGATTTGGCCTGAGCTTGGTGTGGTTAAACCAGCCAAAAGATCTAGCAATGTTGATTTTCCGCATCCACTCGGACCAACAATGGCAACAAACTCACCCGCCTTGACATCTAAAGACAGATTTTCAACCGCTACAAAATCTTCTGCTTGGACTTTTGCGCCTTTGACTTTTTTGGCAGCAAAAGACTTATAAACATTTTCAATTTTTAATTTTGTGCTCATTGGCTATGCTCCTTACTGTGCTGACCGTCAGCTAGATTTTTATTTTCACTTGCATAGGGATTAAACTGATTAGTGAATAAAGCATCCGCCTTAACCTGATTCGGTTTAAACTCACCACGTTTCTCAAATAGGTCAATCCAACGTTGATATTGCGCTGCGTTTAACAATCCACCTTGGCTCACTACGCCATAGCTGCGCCAGTACTGCATCAATACATCGCTTTCATTGCGTTTTCTTTTTTCAATAATGCTTTTAAAGCGGGCTAAGACTTGTTCACGAGGCGTTTGCTTAGTCCATTCCACAGCTTTGGCAACACCTGTGACAAATTGCCTGACCACTTCTGGATGCTGCTGGATGAATTTTTCAGTGAAAACATAACTGCCTGCGGTAAAACTGCCATACAGATCCGTATCTGAGACCAGTTTTCTTAGACCACCGCGTTCCAAGGCCTTGTCTTGGAAAATAGAAACCAGTGCTGCAGCATCTACCTGTCCAGCACGTAAAGCTTGTTCGGTATTGGTGGGAGGCAACACTACGAATTCAACTTGATTGATTTCATCATTACTTAAACCTTGGCGAGCTAAATAGTCTTTTAAAACAAATTCATAATGTGCACCCAAAGTGTTTACTGCCACTTTTTTGCCGATCAAATCACGCGCTGAATGAATCTGACTATTATTCGGGACGTAATAGCCCACCCAGCTTTTGTCATCACTGCCATAGGAGGCAACCACTGCTTTGATCTTAATCCCTGCCGCAGCAAGCTTAATGATTGCACCATCAAAAGCAGTTGCCACATCTACATCGCCCGTGGTTAATGCTTGTAAGTCCTGCGGACCACCTTGCACGCTCCCCACATATTTCAACTTTAAGTCACCTAAATAACCCAAGTCTTCAGCCAGCTCAGGCAATGACACTACACTGGTTAAAGATTGGTAGCGGAGTTCATGTACCTGATTGGCTGGAGTGTCAGATTGTTTACTACATGCCATGAGACTGAATGCCATTAAACTGAATACACTGAGCTGCCCAAGCGATTTAAAGCGACGTTTGAAAAACTGCCGAAAATTCTGTTGTTTCATTTTATTATTCTCCTAACGTCGCCAAACCAGAATACGACGCTCAGCTATATTGGCTAAGCTATTCCACGCCACACCGATAAAACCAATCACAATTAAACCAAATACAATCAGACCGACATCTAAAGCAGCCCGCCCACGAATCACAATATTGCCTAGTCCAACACCATAGTTAGCCAACAGGAACTCTGCCCCGATGGTCGCCACCCAAGCGAAAATCAAACCGAGTTGTAATCCCAGAAAGATTTGACTGGCTGCCGCAGGTAAAATCAGTTTGCTCAAGGTCTGCCAAGCATTAAATTGATAGACTTTGGCAACTTCGTATTGATGCAATGGAATTTGTCTTACCCCATCGATGGTATGTAAGGCCACTGGATAAAAGACGGAAAGCACAATAAATAAGATTTTTGCGCTATTGCCATAATCTAAAAAGGTGGTGATTAACGGTAACCAAGCAAACAAAGAAATCTGCCGTAATACATTAAAACTAGGTAAAAATAAATAATTGGCCCAGCATGAGACCCCTACGACAATGCCAAAAATAATGGCTAGAATACTGCCCAAGACAAAACCCGTCAGATCACGGAACAGACTTGCGCCTAAACCTGTCCAAAACTCTTGCTGCTGAAATTGATGAATTGCAATCTGCACCACCTCAAATGGTGCTGGAATGAGTTTAGGATTGACCCAATTCAACTTGGATGCGATCGCCCACAACATAATGAAAGCAATCGGCAGCACCAAACCGTAAACGTTTAAATAACTGAAATTAAATCTTGGTTTTGATGTAGACCTAATAGACATATTCAATCCCTCTTTAAAATGCACTGCGTTGCCAATGGCTAAACCAGCGTTCAACCCAGCCCAAGATATGATCTAAAACAAAACCAACAATCCCGATCACAATGACAGCCATAAAAATAATGTCAGGTTGGATCAGTTGCCGTCCCCACACGATCAGATAGCCAATTCCTTCACTACTGGCTAACAGCTCGACAAAAACCAGAGACAACCACGCTTGCATAATCCCCTGACGTAAGCCACTAACAATATTCGGTAATGCAGAAGGCAAAATGACACGGCGAAATCGCTGCCATGTACTAAAGCGATACACCTGAGAGACTTCTAATAAATGCGGAGGTACATTCAAGACACTTCGATAAGTCGCAACCAGCACAGGTACAAATACCGCCAGTGAAATCGCTGCAATTTTTAGACTTTCATCAATACCTAAAAAAATCATCAGTAATGGAATCCAGCCAATCACTGGAAATTGCGCAATCAGATTAAAAGTGGGATAAATAAACTTGTGTGCGATACGTGATAATCCAATCAGGAAACCTAAGAACAACCCGACGCTCCCCCCGACCAAGACACTCCAAGCAACCCGTTTTAAGCTGATCCATAAATTATCCTGTAACTCATGCGTATCTATGAGCTCCAACGTGGTTTGCCAAACTAAGGCTGGGCTAGGCAAAATTTGTTCAGGTAACCATTGCTTCTGAAAGGCATAATGCCAAACCGCCAATGCAATCGCAGGTAAAACCAAAGCCAATACAATACGAACTGCCCATAGGCCAATTTGCTTGAAATAAGGGGCTAAATTGATTCGCTGCCAAGTGTGTTCATTTTCTAATTGAGTTTCGATACTACTCATTTTATTGACCCTCTATTTCCGAATACATTTCAATCTCTAGCGGCGGTGCTATAAAAACTTGTGTAAGTTGCTGAGAAAAACCGATCAGCCCGCCAAATAAAACCGCTGAAATAAGAAACATCGACTGTAAGCCCCAATAGTGACCCAACCAGCCTCCCACAATACTTCCCAATAACGCACCTGCGGGTCCTGCCATCGCGGTTAATCCTGAAACCTTTGCCATTCCCAAGCGTTCACCCACATTGGCAAACATGGTGAAATTGACGATATGCAGCATCGCGAGACCCAAGCCCAGAATCACAGCACCCACCCAAAGCAGCACGGAAATTTTAGGTATGCCCAGCATCACAGATGCCACCGCAACAAAAGCAAAACCCGTTTGATAAAAGCGTTTTATTCCCCATCGTGTCAGCAAAGCTCCCGTCGTAAATAAGGCTACGACAAACACAGCTCCTTGTAGCGTTACCAAACTGGCAGCAATCGTTTCACTCAAGCCAAAATCCTTGATTGCAATAACAATAATGAAAAAGCCGTAGTACGCCATCACCGCATTGCTCGCCATTTCAATCAAACTGGTGCGGCGTAAAGCCTGATCTTGCTTTAATAAAACCAATTGCTTGGCAATAACAGCAAGGCTAAATGCCTCATCTCGCTCTGCCTGACTAATTCCTGTTGGGCTTACGCCAAAGGCCAAGGGTGTAAACAATATCGGTAAAAGAAAAAGTCCAGCAATCCACCAAAACGCACCTGAGAATCCCACCGCACTTACCAAGCTCACTGCCAGTAAAGGGCCAACCAGAAAGAACCCCATCATATGTGTGCCTCTAAACCATCCCGCCCGAGCAGCACCTATGCTTTTTAAATGCTGCATATAGACTGTATTGAGTGAAACAAACCGCATCGGCATGCATAACCCAACCAAGAAAGTAGCTAAAATCAGATACCAAATAGCTGGATAAAATGGCACCGTGACATACACCAGCGCTGCGAGAAAACTTCCTAATACAAACATTGTCTTAGGCCCATAGCGTTGTACTAAGAGACCAATTGGCAATCCGATCAGCAAAATACCGAGACTCTGTACCGCGGCAATCAACCCCATTTCAAACTCATTCGCAGCTAACTGCACCGCATATAAAGAAGTGACGATTTTCGCAATTCCAATCCCCAAGCCTGCGCACAATGCTAAGCCAATAAAGCCCAATACAAAGTGCCCCTGACCCAGTTCGACCTGAGCAACCGATTCCTGACGCATAGGTCATTCCTAAAATGGTGAACAAATAAACTGGCTAGCCAAAGGCATACACACCCTTGGTCTAACCCAAATCACAATTACTTTTTACGGTTGCCATTTACATCAAATTTTGGCCAGAAGTTTTCTAGTTTGAGCTCTTGAATTGCGCTGTTCAGATACTTCGGTTCAATCCAAGAATCCACATCCACTGGACGGCGAATCAGTTTGTAATCAATCGATTGCTGAACCGATTTCTTTAAAGAATTGACTGCATAATCATCAAAATATGGTGAGTTACGATCTTTCAGCGAGTAATCATCCCAGTCTTTTTTATAGTCTAGATAAGGCACGCCACTTTGCGCCCAGAGTTTATATTGGGTATCACGATTCTTTTCATCGGAGCTCCACACGTTATCTTTAATAAATGTGGTCACCACACGCTGCACAATTTGTGGGTATTTCTTCTCAAAATCCTCACTCACCCATGCCACCAATGGGCCATTCAGATTTGGATCTTTACGTACTTCTAAAATACGCTTTGCCACACCACGTGCTTCTAATGTCCAAGGACTGGTAATCAAACCATCAATATCACCCGTGGAAAGCGAGGTTTGAGCTGAATAAAAGTCCTGACTGATCACACGGAAATCTTTTTCAGTGAAACCATATTTCCGTAATAAACGACCGAGGATTAGCTGTTGATTGGTGCCTTTAAACACAGAAATGGTTTTGCCTTTTAAATCCGCCAGACTTTTCGCACCTGAATCTGATGGCACTGCAAAATACACAGGTCCAAAACGTCCCGTCACAAATAAAAGTTTGGATTTCAAACCCGTTGAACGTCCGACAATCGAAGGTAGATCGCCATGCCCGATACCAAAATCGACCTTTTTATTGGCTAAAGCTTCATTTAGCGCGGGTCCTGCACCTGGAAAAAATGACCATTTCACCTTGATGCCATCTTTGGCAAATTCTTTTTCCAAAATGCCGCGTAGATTGGCACTTGCATAAGCACTTCCTCCGACTTTAGGTTTTCCACCTACACCTGCACCGGGAACCCCCAGTCGGATTTCTGTGGGATTGGTTTCAGCAAAAGCTGAGAAACTGGTGGCAACCAGCAAACCTGCCGCTGCACCAATAAATAAATGTTTCGTCAAAAATTTCATTGTGTCATTACTCATATTGGAAAATTAAAAGGTGTATTGGAATTGCGCTTGTACTTCTGAGAAGTTTTTCTGCGCAGCTGTCTCGTGGTCATAGCTCCAGCGATTCAGCCCTAATTGGAATTTGGTGGTTTGTGCGAAGAAGAAATTTAGCCCCAAGGTATGAATATCGACTTTGCCGAGTCCATGCCCAGCAATGCCGATCACATCTGCGCCTTTATTTGGGTTATAGCTGTCATAGCGATAGAAGCTCTGAATTGATTTCGGCCAGAAGTCATCAAACTTGGCAACGGATTTCACGCTGTTATAAAATTGATCGCCAAAGGTATAAAACAGGGTTGCGGTATGCCCTTCAGACTTTACTTCTGAGCTTGAACCTGTCGCAGTTGCATAATCACTGAGTCCTTTGACATATTCATAAGTCACGCCAAACGGTGCATGGTTATAGTAGATATCGAAGCCCAGACGATCATTGCGACCGTTACCATCGAGAACATTACTGCCTGCGATAACGTTTTTACTGCCTTTGAGATAGGAAGCACCAAATTTCAACTCACGGAACCAACTGGCATAATCAACGGGTAAGGTAAAAGCCACTCGTCCGATATAATCTTTCTTGTCATTGTCATCGACTTTATTGGTGCCATTGCCATTGACCACCCCCAAAGCATATTCAAATAACGGTGCACGATAGTTTGATGAATAATCAACAAATGGTTTTACATCACCACGAACTATCAGACCTGTCTGACGATTGAATAGCCCCAATTGCGCCAATCCTGTTGCAACATTAATGGTCGGTCGTAAATCCTCTGGAGATTGTGGGTCTAAGCCAAAGGGAATCAATTGTTGCCCCAGCGTCACGTTTAAACGTGGGACTTCAGGACCACCATTGGTTGAAGTAAAGTTATAGCGTAAAAAAGCATCAGCCAAATTCAAATCGCTGGCACTGCCTGCTGTACCCGTACGCTTGCCGTAGCTAAAAGACAATTGGTAATCTAAGTTTTTGCCTTCTTTATAATCTCGATATAAATTTCCTCTAACCCCGAATAAAGCCGTAGGGATATCAAACGTATTACGACGAGGTGTAACTGGTGCAGGGTTCCCAGCAGAGGTATCTCGACTTTGTGTTTGTGCCCGAACTTGCACAGTTCCATATAAAGTTGCATCTCGTGTCGACTTCACCGAAGTCCGCTCATATTGGCGTGATTGATCATATTTATAGTTTTCTAAATCACTTCGGAAACCTGCCAGCTCACTTTGAGTCGCAAAACTATGCTCCGTATTTTCTTCCTGAGCCTCTGCCGATGCATCATCTTGGGCTGTAAGTTGCGCTGTCTCACTCAGCTCCGTTGAAGCTTGCTTCTTTTGCTTTAATGCATTGACCTGCTGCTGTAGAGCAGTCAATTGCGCCTGTAATTGCGCTAATGTTGTATCAATATCTTCTGCTGCTTGAGCTGTGCCGCTTCCCAACAGTGTTGCAATGCTCAAAGCAATCGATAAAGAGAGATAATGTTTTTTCACCAATAAAACCCCTAAAACTAAAACCATAAAATTTGAGTAAAAAAATCCTATGTGTGACTGAATAAGCAATCACACCGAAAAAGATTCGAACTAAATGAATTAAAAAATGAGAGAGAAATTAACTTTCCATACAACAACGCAACATCTTCATCCTGTGCTCCTCAGCCTGCATAAAATCAATCTTTGATTTATATACTTTGATCTTTGCAAGCAGCATGCCAATTATTAAGCAATTGTTTTATATTGATATTTATAAAAACACATCCACTTCTCTCTGTTGAAGCACTGTTGATTTTCCAACACCCTGCTTATACCAAAACAGCACATTTCAAGGTTTCTATTTCTTATTTTTTGATATAGAGACTCAGTCGCTTTGTTCTAAAAATAAAAAAAGACAGTTGGATTGACTCAACTGTCCTGAACAAAACCAAAGTTAAATTATAGGAGATTATCTATGCCTTAAGGTGCGGGATTAGGATGGGCTTGATGGATTTGCTCAATTCCCTGAATGACCTCATCAGTTAACTGTAGGTCAATACTTTCAATATTGGTTTTAAGCTGAGTTAAATTGGTCGCCCCAATAATATTACTGGTGACAAAACGGCGACTATTTACATAGGCTAAAGCCAATTGGGCAGGATCTAAATCATATTGTTTGGCCAATGCTACATAACGACGAATTGCATCTTCAGAGGCTTGCCCTTTATAACGGGCAAAGCGTTCCCATAAGGTTAAACGTGCGCCTGCTGGTTGTGCACCATCTAAGTATTTTCCTGTCAAAGCACCAAAAGCCAAAGGTGAGTAAGCCAGTAATCCGACCTGTTCTCGTATGGCGATTTCGGCATTGCCAATTTCAAAACTACGGTTCAATAAGTTATATGGATTTTGGATGGAAACAACCCGCGCTAAGTCCAATGTTTCGGAATACTTTAAAAACTGACTCACGCCCCAGGGTGTTTCATTGGATAAGCCAATATGTCGGATCTTGCCTGCTCGAATCAAATCGGACAAAACTGTCAAGGTTTCTACAATTGGAACCGTTTCTTCATTTTCAACATGCGTATAGCCCAATTCACCAAAATGATTGGTACTGCGATCAGGCCAATGAAGCTGATATAGATCAACATAATCCGTCTGTAAACGTTTCAGGCTATCATGTAGCGCAGTTTCAATATTGGCTCGATCCAACTTGGTTTGACCCGAACGAAAATGCGAGGCTTGGGTTAATTTCCCTGAACGGCCTACCACTTTGGTTGCAATCAATACTTGGTCTCGTTTCTGTGACTGCTTTAACCATGTCCCAATATATTGTTCAGTTAAGCCTTGTGTCTCGGGTTTCGGTGGTACGGGATACATTTCAGCCGTATCAATCAGATTTACGCCGCGCTCCACTGCATAATCCAACTGCTCATGCGCTTCGGATTCAGAATTCTGCTCGCCCCAAGTCATGGTGCCGAGGGCGATGACACTAACATCAATATCAGTTTGACCTAATTTTCTATATTGCATTTTTCACTCAATTCAATTGTGATAACACAAGAGTGACGCTTAAAAGTCACTCTTGTTACTTTGATTCATGATTTAGTTTTAACATGATTTTAACTGGCTTTGTTTTTTTCAGCTTGTCGGGCAAGGACATATTGATTTTCTGGACGTGCCAAGCCTAGGTTTTCACGTAAGGTCGTTCCTTCATATTCAGTACGGAACAGTCCACGGCGTTGTAGCTCAGGCACAATCAATTCAACAAAATCATTTAACCCAGCAGGTGTACTTGGTGGCAAAATATTAAAACCATCCGCGGCTTCATTTTCAAACCATTGTTGTAATTGATCGACGATCTGCTCAGGTGTACCAATCAATTGCCAATGTCCTCGTGCACCCGCCACCCATTCATACAGCTGACGGATACTGAAATTGTTTTTCTTGGCAATATCTGCAATTAGAGCAGGACGACTCACCATGCCTTGGCCTTCACCCAATTCTGGGAATGGACCATCCAAATCATAGCCTGAAAAATCAAAGCCGCCACTTAACCCACTCAACAAGGCAAGCCCTGCTTCTGGGTGAATCAGGTCTGTAAGCTGTTGGTATTTGGCACGCGCTTCTTCTTCAGTACGACCCACAAACGCAGAAACGCCCGGTAAAATTAAAAGCTCATCGGCTGAACGCCCATATTTGGCCAAACGACTTTTTACATCACGATAAAACTCTTGCGCATCTTCCAGCTTTTGATTGGCCGTGAAAATAACTTCGGCATACCGAGCTGCTAGATCACGTCCCGGCCCTGACTGCCCCGCTTGTACAATCACAGGATAACCTTGTGGTGTACGCGGCACATTCAAAGCACCTTTTACCGCATAGTATTTGCCTTTGTGGTTCGGGTTATGCACTTTCTCAGGGTCATAAAACACACCTGATGCCTTGTCATGAATAAAGGCATCATCTTCCCAGCTGTCCCAAAGTTTTTTAATCAGATCAACATATTCCTGTGCGCGCTCATAACGCTCTGCATGTGGAATTTGTTGTTCATAACCGAAGTTAGCCGCGGCAGCTTCCGAAGCAGAGGTCACTACATTCCATCCTGCTCGACCATGGCTGAGATGGTCCAAAGAAGCAAATTTACGCGCCAATAAATACGGTTCTTCATAGGTGGTTGATGCAGTTGCAATAAAACCAATATGTTTGGTCACCGTTGATAAAGCTGCGAACAAGGTGACAGGTTCAAAGCCCGCTACCTTATCGCTATAGCCTGTTTTCTCAGCTTGTCCGAAATTAACGGCGAGACCATCTGCCAAGAAATAGGCATCAAATAAGCCTTTTTCAGCAAGTTGTACCTGCTCTTTAATAAAATCAAAATCCACTGCTTTGGTCGGTTGCGATTCAGGATGTCGCCATGCAGCGACATGTTGTCCAGTAGCTGGAATAAATGCACCTAATCGAATTTTTCTACTCATGTTTTGCTCCAAATTTGTTGTTAAACACAATTTATCTTTCACTGTGGTTAATACAAATTGAATGCCATGTTTTTTATTTATAAATATCAATCAATTAAAAATTATTAATTTTATCAATGTTTCAGCAACAGCACGATTCTGTTGAGGAGGTGGTGCTAAATCAACACCTCTTCTTTTATTCATAGCAGATCTTTATGAGCATAGTCGAACGCTAACAATCACCTAAATCACTTAGATTAAACGTGAACAGGCAGATGGATCGTAAATACACTATTGTGATTCGGGTTGCTATATTCGATTGCACCTTTATGTGCAATGACAATCGCATGTACAACAGCTAAACCTAAGCCAGTCCCACCAAATTCTTTATTTCTAGACTGTTCCAATCTAAAGAAAGGATTGAATAAATCCTGTTGATAATCCTGCGCAATACCTGGTCCTTCATCCTCGATTTGTAAGATCCATTCATCCGAGACTTGCTTTGAGGAAATTTTTAATGTGCCTGCATTGGCATAGCGAATTGCATTTTCAATCAAGGCAATCAGAACCTGCTCGATACGCCGACGATCACAATTTATAAATGTGGCGCTGACCTCCAATACAGGAATAAGTTGCGCTTTTGCCAAGCGATCTTCGAACAGTTTTAAAACTTTCTCCGCATGCAATTTAAAATCAATCTTTTCATAATTTAATCTCAGCTGCTGATTTTCCACCAAACTGAGTGTCCGCAGGTCTTCAACCAAATGTGATAATCCCTCCACCTGATTGAGCAAGCTTTTAAACAATGCTTCATCAGGTTGAAACACCCCATCTAAAACGCCTTGTAAGCGGCCTTGCAAAATCGTGATTGGTGTTCTCAATTCATGTGCAATTGCGGCATTCCAGACCTGTGCATTTTCAACCGAGCTTTCTAGTTGCTGCGCCATATGATTAAAATTCTGCATCAACTCAGCTATTTCAGTGGAATGAATTTGACTATCATCTGCCCGTGCGGAAAGATCACCCTGACTGATTTTCTTTGCTGCATCTGCCAAGAAATTAATCGGCTTAATAAACCGCTGGGCCAAATGCATCCCGATAATGATCGAAATGACACCCCCACAAAAAATCACTGTAGATAGCCAAATCCAGTCTACAAAATGAAATTCGGTCCAATCTTCCTGCAAGGAACTTAAAGTGATCCAGCCCACATCAATGGCATAGTTATAAATAAAATAGCCAAGCAAAATAGAAAACAGCGTCACGCTTAAGTTCACGATACTTAATGCGATAAACAACTGTTTACTAATACCTGACTTATTCTTCATTGGATTTGTCCAATCAATTAACCTAAATTTTTCACATGATACGCTGATTTTTTTAGTGATTTACACACTTTTCCACACATTCAAGATCATTGCTCCTCGAACCTTTCCAAAAATAGCAGCATCAAAATTTTATTGATGTGACCAAAATGCAAAAACCAAAACTCAATCTACGCAAGAAAATAGGCTTCGTGCTTTTGGCCATAGTCATCGCTTACTGGCTTGCCTTTCCTATCGTTCCATTCTTAGACATCCCGCATAAAGCATTGATCATGACAGCAATGGCGATTGGGGGTGAAATTCTACTGTTAATCGTGATTGCCTTATTGGGTAAAGAATATTGGGCAAAAATCAAAAATGGATTTAAACGCTTGTTTACATCCTTTAAGTCACAGAAGAGAAAATCTGATCACTAGAATTAAAGCCATCAACATTCAAAACACGCTCATTCCACAGGATGATCGAGGCGATAACCGACCCCACGCACGTTAATCAACATCTGTTGCAAACCGTGTTCTTCCAGTTTTTTCCTGAGCTTACTGACATGACTATCAACGGTGCGCTCTAAAGCGTCACTATCTGGTAGGCAATGATTCAGCAGTTCACTTCGGGTAAATACTTTATGAGGATGATCAATCATTTGTAGCAAGATTTTATATTCAGTCAGGGTTAAATTCAGCATCACCTTCTTATGCTGCTGATGAATATAGACACTATGAATATCGGTATTAATTTCAATATTTTTATAACTTGGATTTTTATTGGGTACCTGCTGGCTTTGCTGAGCGCGTCGCAGCACCGCTTGAACACGCGCCACCACCTCATTCGGATTGAATGGTTTGACGACAAAATCATCGGCACCGATCCGTAATGCCATGACTTTATCAATTTCCTGATCCAATGCGGTGAGCATAATCACAGGGGTTTGCGCCTTTTGACGAATTTTGCTTAATACTTCCCAGCCATTCAGTTCAGGTAATTTAATATCCAAGACAATCAGATCGATTGTTTGTGCGGCATGGATTTCAATCGCCTGTTTACCATTCATTGCCCGAATCACGCGCATCCCTTCACGCTTAAGATAGTGCTCAATAATGTCCCCAATATCATACTCATCCTCTACGACAAGAATAAGTTTGTCATGGCAATCGAAAGAAAAAGAGTGCTCAAACATAAGGATTTAGATCAATAAAACAATCGATTCATCATACGATGATTTATCTGTTGATCTCCACACTTTTTCCACACTTCAGCGATGATCGTTACACAAAGTTCGAAAATAATGCCAGCATCAAAAACTCCCAAGGTTTGGACAGAATGCAAAAGCATCTATTACTTCCATTATTTTTATCTATCGGACTTGTTCTACAAGGCTGTGGTTCTGAGGAGGCAAAGCCAGCAGAAACACCCCCTGCCAAAGTGAGCGTTTTAAATATTCAGCCGCAATCGGTGAACTTTAGCGAAAACTTGCCAGCACGGGTACAGGCTTTCCGAACTGCTGAAATTCGCCCACAAGTCGGTGGCATTATTGAAAAAGTGCTATTTAAACAAGGCAGTGAAGTTAAAGCAGGTCAAGCACTTTATAAAATTAACGCGGAAACTTTTCAGGCTGATGTGAATAGTAACCAAGCCTCTCTCAATAAGGCCGAAGCTGAAGTGGTCCGTTTAAAAGTTCAATTAGAACGCTATGAACAATTACTGCCAAGCAATGCCATCAGTAAACAAGAAGTCAGTAATGCGCAAGCCGAATATCGTCAAGCTTTGGCTGATGTTGCGCAAATGAAGGCCCTGCTTACGCGTCAAAACTTGAATTTGCAATACGCCACGGTACGCGCACCAATTTCAGGTCGGATCGGACAGTCTTTTGTCACTGAAGGTGCATTGGTCAGCCAAGGTGATGCCAATACTATGGCAACGGTACAGCAGATCGATAAAGTCTATGTTGATGTAAAACAGTCGATTAGTGAATACGAACGTTTGCAAGCTGCGCTACAAAGTGGTGAGTTGTCTGCCAATAATGAAAAAACTGTACGTATTTCTAATAGCCATGGTCAAGCGTATAACGTCACTGCCAAAATGCTATTTGAGGACATTAATGTTGACCCTGAAACAGGTGATGTCACCATCCGTATCGAAGTTCAGAATCCTGAACGAAAACTCCTCCCAGGCATGTATGTCCGCGTCAATATCGACCGCGCTTCAGTGCCTCAAGCTTTGCTTGTCCCAGCTCAAGCAATTCAACGCAATATCAATGGCGACCCGCAAGTCTATGTGATCAATGCCAAAGGTTCCGCAGATATTCGCCCGATTGAACTGGGACAACAATATGATCAGTTCTACATCGCCAATAAAGGCCTTAAAACAGGCGATAAAATCGTTGTAGAAGGTGTTGATCGTATTCAGCCGAATCAAAAACTTGAAATAAGCATGTGGAAAGTACCTGCAACACAAGGAGCTCAATGATGATGTCACAATTCTTCATTCGCCGCCCTGTCTTCGCATGGGTGATTGCGATTTTCATTATTTTATTTGGGGTACTCAGTATTCCGAAATTGCCGATTGCCCGCTTTCCAAGTGTTGCACCACCACAAGTCAATATTAGTGCGACTTATCCAGGTGCTACACCCAAGACCATTAATGACAGTGTAGTTACCTTGATTGAGCGTGAAATGTCAGGGGTGAAAAATCTACTGTACTATAGCTCAACTACTGATACCTCAGGTACTGCAGAGATTTCTGCGACCTTTAAACCGGGTACAGATGTGGATATGGCACAGGTTGATGTACAAAACAAAATCAAAGCCATTGAAGCACGTTTACCGCAAGTAGTTCGTCAACAAGGCTTGCAGGTTGAGGCATCGTCATCGGGATTCTTGATGTTGGTCGGAATCAACTCACCCAATGGACAGTATTCCGAAGTTGATCTGAGTGATTATTTGGTCCGTAACGTGGTCGAAGAACTGAAACGTGTTGAAGGTGTTGGTAAAGTTCAATCCTTCGGTGCTGAAAAAGCCATGCGTATTTGGGTTGATCCCAATAAACTGGTGTCTTATGGTTTATCAATTAGTGACGTTAATAATGCTATCCGTGAAAATAACGTCGAGATCGCACCAGGACGATTAGGTGATCTCCCTGCAGCAAAGGGTCAATTGATTACTGTCCCACTATCGGCACAAGGTCAATTAGGCGATGTTGAACAATTTAAAAATATCAGCCTAAAAAGTAAAACCAGCGGCAGCGTGATTAAACTTTCTGATGTGGCTGAAGTTGAAATGGGTTCACAGGCCTATAACTTTGCGATTTTAGAAGATGGCAAACCTGCAACGGCTGCTGCGATTCAGCTCAGTCCTGGTGCAAATGCTGTCAAAACAGCGGAAGGTGTAAGAGCAAAAATTGAGGAATTAAAACTCAACTTACCTGAAGGCATGCACTTCAGTATTCCTTATGACACCGCACCTTTTGTCAAAATTTCGATTGAAAAAGTGATTCATACCTTACTTGAAGCCATGGTACTGGTTTTCATTGTCATGTATTTATTCTTGCATAATGTTCGTTATACCTTAATTCCAGCGATTGTTGCACCGATTGCGCTACTCGGTACATTTGCGGTGATGCTACTAGCAGGTTTCTCGATTAACGTACTGACCATGTTTGGTATGGTACTTGCGATTGGTATCATCGTCGATGATGCGATTGTGGTGGTCGAAAACGTTGAACGAATTATGGCGACTGAAGGGCTTCCTCCAAAAGAAGCAACTTCCAAGGCTATGAAGGAAATTACCAGTCCGATTATTGGGATTACCTTAGTCTTGGCAGCGGTGTTCCTACCGATGGCCTTTGCCAGTGGTTCGGTCGGTATTATTTATCAACAATTTACCTTAACCATGTCAGTCTCAATTCTGTTCTCAGCATTATTGGCATTAATCTTAACGCCTGCATTGTGTGCCACGATTCTTAAACCAATTGATGGCCATCATCAGAAGAAAGGCTTTTTTGCATGGTTTGATCGCAGCTTCGACAAAGTCACTAAAAAGTATGAATTGATCCTGCTTAAAGTGATTAAACATACTATTCCAATGATGGTGATCTTTGTAGTGATTACAGGCCTTACCTTTGCAGGTATGAAGTATTGGCCTACAGCATTTATGCCAGAAGAAGACCAAGGCTGGTTCCTGACGTCGTTCCAATTGCCATCGGACGCCACTGCTGAAAGAACGCGAGGTGTGGTCAATGAATTTGAAAGCAGTCTAAAAGACAATCCAAATGTTAAAAGTAACACGACCATCATGGGTTGGGGCTTTAGTGGTGCAGGTCAAAACGTGGCTGTGGCTTTTACCACATTAACCGACTTTAAAGACCGTACTTCGACAGCAACTGAAATGACCAATGCGGTTAATGCCACGATGGCACATAGTAAAGAAGGTGCAACAATGGCGGTACTACCTCCTGCCATTGATGAACTTGGGACTTTTTCAGGCTTTAGCTTACGCTTGCAAGACCGTGCCAACTTGGGCATGCCTGTACTTTTAGCTGCACAAGACCAGCTCATGGAAATGGCTGCCAAGAACAAAAAGTTCTATATGGTCTGGAATGAAGGCTTACCGCAAGGCGACAATATTTCTTTAAAAATTGACCGTGCAAAATTGAATGTTCTGGGTGTGAAGTTCTCTGATGTTTCCGACATTATTTCAACTTCAATGGGTTCGATGTATATCAACGATTTCCCAAATCAGGGACGTATGCAACAAGTGATCGTTCAGGTCGATGCCAAATCACGTATGCAACTCAAAGATATTTTGAATCTGAAAGTGATGGGTTCAAATGGGCAGTTGGTTTCTCTGTCTGAAGTGGTGACACCGCAATGGAATAAAGCACCCCAGCAATATAACCGCTATAACGGTCGCCCATCGTTAAGTATTGCAGGTATCCCGAATTTTGATACCTCATCAGGCGATGCTATGCGTGAAATGGAGCACCTGATTGCCAAATTGCCAAAAGGCATTGGTTATGAATGGACAGGTATTTCCTTGCAGGAAAAACAATCTGAATCTCAGATGGCATTCCTGCTGGCCCTTTCTATGCTAGTGGTATTCCTCGTACTCGCTGCACTTTATGAAAGTTGGGCAATTCCGCTTTCAGTGATGCTGGTGGTCCCATTGGGTATTTTTGGCGCTGTGGTTGCGATTATGTCTCGTGGCTTAATGAATGATGTGTTCTTTAAAATTGGTCTGATTACCATTATTGGTTTATCTGCAAAGAACGCGATTTTGATTGTTGAATTTGCCAAGATGCTGAAAGAAGAAGGCATGAGTTTAGTCGAGGCCACCGTTGCCGCAGCCAAACTTCGTTTACGCCCGATTCTGATGACCTCCTTAGCCTTTACTTGTGGTGTCATTCCATTGGTCATCGCCTCAGGGGCAAGTTCAGAAACACAGCATGCCTTAGGTACAGGTGTATTTGGCGGCATGATTTCAGCGACGATTCTGGCAATTTTCTTTGTCCCAGTGTTCTTTATTTTCATTCTGGGTGCAGTTGAAAAGCTGTTTTCATCGAAACAAAAAAATCCATCTTAAATGACATAGAGCAGAGGGAATCAATGGGTTTCCTCTGACTCCTCCTCAGTATTTATCCTCATCTTATTTGGAGAAGACCATGTCTAAAGCGACTGTCTTATCTCGTGGCCTGCTTGTCTCTACACTTTCGATTGCCTTAACCGCATGTATGAATCTGCAGGCACCAAAACCTGCGATCAAATCGGATATTCCACAAAATTTTGCCCTCGCAAACACAGGCAACTCAATTGCAACTCAGGGCTATAAACAGTTCTTTGCCGACACACGCCTATTACAAGTGATTGAAATCAGCTTAAATAACAACCGTGATTTACGTACTGCAACACTCAATATTCAGCGTGCACAACAGCAATATCAGATCAGTAAAAATGACCAGTTACCTACTATTGGAGCAAATGGCAGTGCTGTTCGACAGGTGAATCCATCTGCGAACCCAAACAATCCTTATTCAACTTTTCAAGTTGGACTAGGAATGACGGCTTATGAACTGGATTTTTGGGGCCGAGTCAAAAGCTTAAAAGATGTGGCCTTAAATAATTACTTTGCAACCCAGAGTGCAAGAGAAGCCTCACAGATCAGTTTAGTCGGCCAAGTCTCACAAGCTTGGTTAGATTATGCCTATGCAAAAGCCAATTTAAATCTGGCTGAGCAGACCTTAAAAGCACAGCTCGATTCCTATCATCTGAATAAAAAACGTTTTGATGTCGGAATTGATAGCGAGGTTCCGCTGCGTCAAGCACAGATATCGGTTGAAACTGCAAGAAATGATGTTGCCGCCTATAAGACTCAAGTGGCACAAGCACAAAACTTACTGGATCTATTGGCTGGTCAATCGGTTCCTCAAAATCTCCTGCCGAATCAAGCCGTAAAAACGATTAGTGTTGAACGCAGCTTGGCAACGGGCTTAAGTAGTGATTTACTGAATAACCGCCCAGATCTGAAAGCTGCTGAATATCAATTACGTGCTGCTGGAGCCAATATTGGTGCAGCCAAAGCACGTATGTTCCCTACGATTAGCCTGACAGGTCCAGTTGGCTATGCATCGACAGATCTTAAAGATTTATTTAAATCAGGTGGTTTTTCTTGGTCAATTGGGCCAAGTATCGACCTGCCTATTTTCGATTGGGGGACGCGTAAAGCCAATATTAAAATTTCAGAAACTGAACAACAAATTGCACTGGCAGATTATGAAAAAGCCATTCAATCCGCTTTTCGTGAGGTCAATGATGCGTTGGCTGCACATGCCCATATTGACGAGCGTTTAGCAGCACAACGTCGTTTGGTCTCTGCCACTGAGACCACTTATAAATTATCTACGGCTCGATTTAGAGCGGGGATTGATAGTTATCTGACCGTGTTGGATGCACAACGTTCTGCTTATGCAGCACAACAAGGCTTACTGATGCTTGAACAAAGCAAGTTGAATAATCAGATTGAATTGTATAAAGCTTTAGGTGGTGGGCTATCTCAGCATTCATAAACGCTTAAGTCTGTTATTGGGGCTGATTTTTACATATTCAGCCCTTATAGTATTGAGCTTTAAATGAAAAATAACAGTTGATCTATGTTTACACTTTCGATTACACCCAGATTCTATGAAACTGATGCTTTTGGACATATCAACAATACTGTCATTACAGGCTGGTTTGAAACTGCACGTGAACCTGTTTTTCGCTTATTCAACCCAAGTATGGAAATCAAAAATCTGCCTTTGATTCTCGCTCGGGTGGAAGTCGATTTTGTTGCACAAATCTATTACGGCGCTGATATCGAGGTCAAAACATGGATTGAGCATATCGGCAATTCTTCTTTTATTGTGGCGCATGAAGCTTGGCAAAATGAGCACTGTGTTGCACGTGGCAAAGCGGTTCAAGTGTATTTCGATTTCAGCACGCAAAAATCAGGTCGTATCCCAGATCAGTTCCGTGTCCTATTACAGCAATATCTGATTTCCCCATAAACAATTTCCCGCTGAAATAAACGCATTCATTTCAGCGGATCATCCTTACTCGCCTAAATCTTCGAGAAAATCAAAGGTTGGTACAAAAAATAAGCTGCCCGAAACTGCGGTACTAAAATCAAGTAAACGATCGACATGTCCAGTTTCTTTACCCAAGAACATATTCTCAAGCATAGTTTTGGTGATATTAAAAGAACGTGAATAGCCAATAAAGAAGGTGCCATACTCCCCTTCTGTTGGATTGGAAAATGGCATATTGGCTCTTAAAATTTTAAGTTCGTTCCCGTCCGCATCATGTGCCTTACTTGCGACATTATGTGCACTTTGCGGTTTAACGTCATCGCCCAGCTCGACATCATCATATTTCTTTCGACCAATCACTTTTTCCTGTTCTTCTGTAGTTAAGCCCTTCCACATTTCCATATTATGTAAATACTTTTGAATAAATACATAACTGCCACCTAAGAACTCAGCATCTTCTGAACCGACATAGGCAATTTCTTTGGCAATTTCATGCTCAGGATTCTCTGTACCATCCACAAAACCAAGAATGGCACGACCATCAAAGTAACGAAAGCCTTTGGTCTCGCTAATTGGATAGGTATCCTCTTTGAGTTGCTCATGCAAAATCGAGGCAAGTTCATAGCAGATCGCCATTTGATTGGCGCGAATATGAAAAAACAAATCCCCAGCTGTTGCAACGGCGGTATATTTTGGCCCTTTGATTTCCTGAAATGGCGCAAGCTCTTTCGGTTTATTTAACTCAGGAAACAGTAAGTCCCAGGCATTCGAACCAATCCCTACAGAGGCACTAAAATTACTATTCGGAAAACGATTGGTCAGACTGCGTACCAATGCGGAAAAATTCGCAAGAAAATCAATTACCCCTGAATGATCAGGATTGCTATTGATTCCAAGCACAATAAATAATGCATTCTCACCTGAAAGATTATTGATTACAGGCTGAGGTCTTAAAGGTGTATTCATAATATTTTAGAATAAAAAACTTAATGCTCATATCCTACACAAATCAATGCATTAGATATCGACCTAATCACAAATTTTTACCATTATTCGGTATATAAAACAAAGCTCTCACCGCGACAAAAACTGGCTAAGGTGAGATTTAATTGTTTTGCCATCTCAATGGCCATACTGGTGGGTGCAGAAATGGTCGCCAATAGAGCAATATTGGATTGCACACATTTACGGATCAACTCATAACTGGCACGGCTGGTCATCACCACAAAACCCTCCGCCACATCCATTTTCTGTTCAGCCAAGTAGCCCAATAATTTATCCAAGGCATTATGCCGACCAACATCTTCAAATAATGCTACGATCTGCCCTTTCACCACCCATGCTGCAGCGTGTGCTCCACCAGTGAGCTCACTGATTTTTTGTCTGACTTTTAATTGGGCAATTGCATTTGGAATTTGGCTTAACCATGTTGAAGAAATATGGGTACTGACCGCTGGTAGATTTGCATAGAGTTGCTTTAGACTTTCAATACCACATAAGCCACAACCTGTACGCCCAACCATCATACGTCGATGTGCTTTTAGAGCCATGAAAGCACGGGATGAAATAGTCATATCCACTTCAACCCCCAGTTCATTTTGACGAATATCGAGTGAATACAGCTCGCTTAAATTTTGTAATATTCCTTCCGAGAGACTAAAGCCTTTGGCAAAGACCTCTAGATCCGATGGTGTTGCCATCATGACGGCATGCGAAATACCATTATAAATTAAGGCAACAGGATACTCCTGAACAATATAATCCAGTTCATTTTCAGAAATCTCGCGATGGAAACGATGCACTTGCATCGTTTCATAACCTCGTGTTTTTGTGTCCACACTTACCTCATTTGCATCACTGATTCGAAAAAAATAGATTCCTATCCGTTATGCACTACTGACGCGTTCATTGGCATGCTCAGGGTCAACTTCAACATTCAAATTAAAATGTGCTGGTGCATTACCTGCATGCAAAATCACAGGGATGCTTTTAGACGCCGGAATTTTGGCGTATTTGTCATGGCTACCCAAAGCCACTAAGGGATTGGTTTCTGGATAATAAGCCGCCAGACTACCTTGTGGAATGTTATACGGTACGATACGGAAACTATGTACAATCCGTTTCACACCATCCGAGAATACACTCTCAATATCAACCCATTGGTCTGCTTCAAAGCCTGCTGCATCAATATCGGTTTGATTCATAAACAACACACGGCGTTGCCCGAATACACCGCGATAACGGTCATCCAAACCATATAACGTGGTGTTGTACTGGTCATGCGAACGAGTGGTCATCAAGGTATACACCTGCTGTTCACTATAAGCAGCCGCATATTGATTTTCTTTATCTTCGTAAACTTCGGCCAGTGGTGTAATCAAGAACTGGGCTTTACCACTTGGTGTATTCCAGACATGCTGATTGGCAGGATGCTCCAAATGGAAACCACTTGGTTGATAGACCCGTTGATTGAAATCATGAAATTCATCAAAAACATCGGCAATCGAATCACGGATACGGTCATAACTTTCGATATACCAACGCCATTTCACCTTACTTTCAGGCAATGCTGCTTCTGCCATACGCGCCACAATATCAGGTTCAGACAAGATATTTTCAGAGATCGGTGGATTACGTCCTGCTGAAAGATGCACATTCGACATCGAATCTTCCACCGAAATTGCTTGTGCGCCATGCACTTGCATATCTACTTCGGTACGCCCTAAGCAAGGTAGCATCAACGCATCTTTGCCACAGACCAGATGGCTACGATTCAACTTGGTGGTAATGTTAACGGTTAAGTTACAACGGCGTAACGCTTCTTGGGTATAAGGTGTATCAGGCGTTGCGACCGCAAAGTTTCCGCCCAAACCAATAAAGACTTTTACATCACCTTCATACATCGCCTTAATGGTATCCACCACACCAAAACCATGTTTACGCGGTGACTTGATGCCAAATACCCGATCAATACTATCTAGCAAGGCATCACTTGGGTTTTCATTAATTCCCATGGTTCGGTCGCCTTGCACATTACTGTGCCCACGCACTGGACAAAGACCAGCCCCTGGACGACCAATATGTCCTCGTGCCAGCATCAAGTTCGCCAACATATGAATATTGGCTGTACCATGACGGTGTTGGGTAATACCCATCCCCCAACAAAAAATAGCCGTTTTTGCATCCAGATACATCTTGGCAATCGATTCTAAATGCTCAGGTGAAAGTCCAGTATGTTTATGAATTTCAGACCATTCAGTACGATTTATCTCCGCCAGCATCTCATCAAAACCAATGGTATTCATTTCAATGAAGCTACGATCAAAAACGCTTGCTTTCCCTTTCGCAAGTGCCTTTTTATCCCATTCCAGTAAATGCTTCATCACCCCAAACATCAGGGCATAATCCCCTCCAATTTTGGGCTGGAAATAATAACGGCTGATTGGAGTACTGCCATTGGTCATCATTTCTAGCGGCGCTTGTGGGTCTTGAAAACGCTCTAAACCACGCTCTTTAATAGGATTAATGGCAACAATATTACCCCCACGACGCGAAACCTCTCTTAAGGTTGCCAACATCCGTGGATGATTGGTGCCTGGATTATGCCCAAAGCTAAAAATAGCATCTGCTTGATCGAAATCATCCAAAATGACCGTGCCCTTACCCAAACCAATCGCATCTTTTAAGCCAACACTGGTGGTTTCGTGGCACATATTGGAACAGTCTGGAAAATTATTGGTCCCGAAGCTGCGGACAAATAATTGGTACAAAAAAGCCGCTTCATTGCTGGCACGACCAGAGGTATAAAATGCCGCTTGATCAGGATGATCAAGCGCCTGTAGATGTTTGGCAATTAACTGAAAAGCTTCATCCCAAGAAATCGGTACATATTTATCCGAGACTGGGTCATAACGCATCGGGTCAGTTAAACGACCTAAATCTTCCAGATAGAAATCATTCTGTTCAGCGAGCCAGCTCACGGTATGCTGTGCAAAAAATTCAGGTGTTACCGTTTTACTGGTTGCTTCGAAAGCCACAGCCTTGGCACCGTTTTCACAGAAGTTAAAGGCATGCGCATCTTTCTTCTCAGGCCATGCACAGCCCGGACAGTCAAAACCAGTCGGCTGATTAATATTGAGTAAGGTGATTGAACCTTTTTTTAAAATATCTTGCCTTTTTAGGTTTCGGGCGACACTCAGTAATGCGCCCCATCCACCTGCGGGTTGGGTATAGGGTTCAATTCTGGCAAAACTGGTATTTTCTTGCTTATGAATGGTTTGTTCTGAGTTATCCATCATGTTGCCCTCATCTGAGCTATTTTTTAACATTTACTACAGATAGGATTAACATGAATTGTGCTTCTTTTCTATTCTTGATTTGTCTCATTCGATCAATTAGAGCGTTAAAATCTCTCTTGATTTTAACAATTACAACCAAGCCCAAAATAAAAAAAACTTACTGGCAAGTGCTCAAAATCACCAGTAAGAGAGAAAAAAACAAGCTTCGGATAAGAAAAATATCAGTTATTTATTCGCTTGAACTGTTGATTGTACATGGGCAGCATTCTGCTTCTGTTGCGATGGCATATAATCGGGTTGATTACTCACAGCCAGAAAGAAAAAGACTAAGAATAAACACCCCAATAAAATACTGATTCCAACCGCAAGGTATGGGAATTTTGATTGCTGTTGAGACATGAGCTCTGCTCCTATTGAAAGACTAAAACTTAATTCATAACAATTACATGGTGGATAAAGCCTTAAAACTAGCGCCATTTTGAATACGGGTTTGCATGTATTCGGCATAGACCGATAACTTTTCAAAAATATGTTCCGAATAGAACATATCCTCGATTAAATGAGCCGCTTGGGCTGGGCTAAACTGACCAATCTTCGCGACTAGATTTGCATTAAGACTGGAAAACAAAGTACATAAGCTTTTGTGTGCTTCATCTTTGTTTTTAAATAGCAGCTTGCGCGTATTAATCAATTCATCATTGAGCATGCTTGGCCTACGATCAGCATCAATCACATCAATTTTTACATCAAAATACTCTTCTAGGATCTGAATCTGTTGCTGATCTAAGGATAAATGCGTGACCAAAAAAATATGAAAAACATCTGTACGACACAGTGCCTTGACTAAACAACGGAACAGAAAATCTTGCTCTGCTTTTGCATCATCGACCAGCTCGATATATAGCTTGAGGCTATGAATCACATCTTCGATTTTAAGATTGACGCTTTTATCGGCTTGATAGTATTGATTCAATATCTTAAGTACAGAGGACGAGACTGGCGTGGTATAAATCACTGGCTGATTTAAATTGGCAATCATAAATGTTGCAAATAAATAGGCGAGATTATTGTCATTTTCCACTATTTCAGCTTGAGCAATATAAGCGACCTTCTCCTTAGAAAAATCTCTCAATACCTTGCCTCTTAATAAGGTTGCTTCAAGATTTACATATTCAAGACTTAGCTGTTGTTGTACTGCTTGCGAAGGCACTTTACTTTGAAAAAGCTGAGTCAACGCATTAAGTTCTTTCGTGATAAACATAGTCATACGCCATTCAGTCCGAATTAGTGTCATTCAAACGACTTACAATGCTTGATCAATATTTAACACACTGCATCGTTGCTTGATGCTATTTTGAATCAGGTACAAACAACTGAATAGCTACAGAGTTTCGCTAAAAAAATATAACAGATCATTTATGGACACCCCATCTGTTATAAAAAAACAAAAAGAAATTGTACCTACTCATATACAACAGAAGATTAGATGATGAATAAAACTTAAATCGCTTTTAAATATCCAAACCGCAGCTTTTTCAGGTTCTGCTTATTTTCAAACATTTAAGTCCATTCTTTCACATTTTCCTAGCGACTGCTTTTGCTGGTCTGTTATAGGAGAGGATATATGGATCTCGGTCTCACTGCTTTAGAATTAGCCCGAATACAGTTTGCATTTACTGTTTCATTTCACATTATCTTTCCCGCCACCTCGATTGGTCTCGCCTGTTTTCTTGCCATGCTGGAATGGAAATGGCTACGTACTCAAAACCCCATTTATAAAGATTTATTCAAATTCTGGATCAAAATCTTTGCGGTGGCCTTTGGGATGGGTGTGGTATCTGGCGTGGTGATGAGCTACCAGTTTGGTACCAACTGGAGTGAATTTTCCCGTATTGCGGGAAGCGTAACTGGCCCTTTGCTCACTTATGAAGTATTGAGTGCTTTCTTCTTAGAAGCGGGCTTCTTGGGCATCATGCTGTTCGGTTGGGGACGAGTCAGCCCCAAAGCCCATTTCTTTGCCACCTTGATGGTTGCCATCGGCACCTGTATTTCCATGTTCTGGATTCTATCCTCCAACAGTTGGATGCAGACGCCGCAAGGTTTTGCAATCGAGAATGGTATTATTGTGCCAACCGATTGGTGGGCGATCGTATTTAATCCCTCCTTCCCTTATCGCTTTGCGCATATGGCCGCTGCAGCATTTTTAGTGTCTTCCTTACTGGTGGTGGGTACTGCTGCATGGCATCTGATCAAAGGGCGTCGTGATGAACTGATCAAAAAATCATTTTCAATGGGGCTTTGGATGGTGCTGGTCACTTCCTGCTTGCAAGTGGTGATTGGTGATAATCATGGCTTAAATACCTTGAAGCATCAGCCGGCAAAATTGGCCGCAATGGAAGGTCATTGGGAGACCAATTATGATGAAGGAATGCCACTGTACTTATTTGGCATTCCAGATATGCAAGAAGAACGTACCAAATACGCAATTGCGATTCCAAATCTAGGCAGTCTGATTTTGACTCATTCTATGGATGGTACAGTCAAAGGCTTAAAAGACTTCGCCCCAGAAGACCGACCAAACTCAACCATTGTGTTTTGGAGTTTCCGTGTCATGGTCGGACTTGGCATGTTAATGGTACTGCTCTCTTTCGTTGCCTTATGGCTGCGTAAAAAAGGCAAGCTTTATGGATCATCTTGGTTTCATAAATTCGCTTTTGTCATGGGGCCTACAGGCTATGTCGCCTTACTGGCGGGATGGGTGACGACCGAAGTTGGCCGTCAACCTTGGGTAATTTATGGGGTGATGCGTACCAAAGATGGTTTGTCGCATACCGTGACTGCCGATCAAGTCGGTATCAGTTTGATCATTTTCGTGGTGGTCTATGCCATCGTGTTTGGTAGCGGTATTTACTACATGCTGAAACTATTGAAAAAAGGTCCTGAATTTATTGAAGCGATTGATCTTGAGCCAGCTGGCCATGGTCACTTCAAGACCCCAATGCGTCCATTAAGTGCGGTCGATGAAAGCATTGACCAACAAGACCAGACCAAAGAGGAGAACCGCCATGATTGATTTATCTCTGATTTGGGTCGGCATTATCGGTCTTGGTGTATTGATCTATGTCATTTTGGATGGTTTTGATCTCGGTATTGGCATTCTGTTCCCTTTCATCAAAAGCCGTGAAGAACGTGATGTGATGATGAATACTGTCGCACCGGTCTGGGATGGTAATGAAACATGGATGGTGCTTGGTGGTGCAGGTTTGTTTGCGGCCTTCCCATTGGTCTATTCAACCGTTCTTTCAGCCTTATATATGCCGATTACCCTGATGGTAATTGCACTGATTTTTCGTGGTGTTGCCTTTGAGTTTCGTTTTAAGGCCAATCGCACCAAGCATTTATGGGATCAGGCCTTTATTTGGGGTTCAATTCTATCCAGCTTTCTGCAAGGCGTGATTTTAGGCGCTTATATTCAAGGCATCCAAACCACCAATGGTATTTTCTCTGGTTCAGGTTTAGATTGGTTCACTCCTTTCGCCTTATTTACCGGGTTGGGTGTAGTTGCCATGTATGCAGCGCTCGGTTGTGGCTGGTTGATTATGAAAACCGACCATGAGCTACGAGATCAGATGTATGCACTGATGCCTAAACTGATCATGCTGCTATTTGTGGTTTTTGCAGGTGTCAGTCTCTATACCCCACTGACCCATCCTGAAATTGCAGCGCGTTGGTTTGCCTTGCCGAATCTGCTGTATTTTAGTCCTGTGCCCATCTTAGTACTACTGTTTACATTCTTGATTTTAAAAGCTTGTAAAGAGCGTCAGGACTTTAAACCTTTTATCTATACCTTGGCACTCGTGTTCTTGGCCTTTACTGGATTTGTGATCAGCCTTTGGCCGAATATCATTCCACCATCGGTCACGATTTGGGAAGCGGCCGCACCGCATTCTAGCCAGAAATTTGCACTGGTTGGTGCAGTAATTCTCATCCCAATCATTATCGCCTATACCATCCTGTCGTACTGGGTGTTTAGAGATAAAGTACGGGTTGGAGATACGGGTTATCACTAAGGAGCAGCTTTGCATGAAAATTAAATCTCTGCATTTAAGCCAAACTCAATGGTTTATAATACTGTGGTTACTTGGATTTTTTGCACTCGCCATCATTGCAGGCCTATTTAGACTGTTATTGATGTTTGCTTATTAAAAAAGAGATGGAGCAGCTTGCATACCAAGCTGTTCCATCAAGATGGATTCACTTTACTTTATGTATAAATCAGAACAATTAGCGCACAACCTGAAACTTCTCATTGAAAATGGATCATGGCAACCGCACAGCAAACTTCCTTCTTTACGTGAGCAAGTGCAACGATCAGGGTTTAGCTTAATTACCGTAATGAACGCTTACCAAGAACTGGAAGCGCAAGGATTGATTTATTCAAAAGAAAAGTCAGGTTATTTTGTCGCTGAGCAAAATAATATCCAAATTCCACAAGCTTATTCGGTGGTCTCTTTAAACCCCAAAATTGAAATTAACTCCTTGGTGTTTAAATACCTGAAGTCGATTCAATCCAAACAGGTCAGCCCACTAGGTTCTGCATTTCCAGATAGTCAGTTACTCTATCCACCCAAACTGATTCAGATCATGGGGCAACTTTCCCGCAATCGCCATAGTTATGATCAGACCACCAACCTGCCGCCTGGAAATTTAGCCCTCAGAAAACTCATCGCGCAACGCTATTGTATGCAAGGGATTCCAACCGATGCAGATGACATTGTCATTACATCTGGTGGTTTAGAAGCTTTAAATCTCTCCCTGCAAGCGATTACTCAACCAGGCGATTATATTTTATTGCAGCAAACCATCTTCTATGGCGCATGGCAGGCAGCTGAACGTTTGGGACTCAAGGTGATTACCCTCCCAGAACATCCACAACATGGCTTTGATATTGAAGCTTTTGAACAAGTCATTAAAAACTATCCGATCAAAGTCTGCTGGTTCATGTTGAACGCACATAACCCGATTGGCTTTACCGTCAGCGATGAGATCAAATATAAAATTGCCAAGCTGTTGCATGAACATCAAATTCATTTGATCGAAGATGATGTTTATGAAGAACTGTTTTACGGCAATCAAAAGCCGTTACCCATGAAGTATTTCGATCAGCAAAATCTGGTGTTGCACTGCTCTTCTTTTTCCAAAACCTTGGGTTCGGGGTTCCGTATGGGATGGGTCTATGCTGGCAAATTTTCCGAACATATTCAGCATTTGCAATTGATGAGCACCATTTCAGCCAATGCGCTGATCCAGAATGCGCTGGTGGAGTTTCTCTCCCATCATCATTATGAAAAGCATCTAAGAACGCTTAGACGGGCTCTGGAAAAGAATAAAAAACAATTCTTTCAATATCTCAAACAACATCTACCGAAAGACTGTAAGGTCTATAACTATCCAAGTGGCTATTTTCTCTGGATTCAGTTACCAGACAAAGTCAGCAGTATGCAAATCTATGAGCAGCTGATTCAACATCAGATCGGAGTTGCGCCAAGCCCTTTATTTAATGTGTTGCCCTCACATCAACATTTTATTCGTATGAATTGTTCCTTTGAATGGACAGAACAGATTCAGCATTCGCTAGAACTTTTTATTGTAACGGTTCAGTTGGCGATGTCGGATGAATCGGCCTTGGACAAATAGCCTTTCCGATACTGACTCGGTGTTTCCCCAAACATCTTTTTAAAGGCGCGAATAAAATTTGTGGCTTCTTCATAACCCACCAGAGCTGCAATATCCTGAATACTATATTGTGGCTGTTGCAGTAACTTCTTGGCTTGACTAAAACGTACCTCAGCTAAAATCTGCAAGAAAGTGGTCCCTTGTGCTTGTAAATGTCGTTTGATGGTTCGTTCAGACATATTCAACCGCTGTGCAATCAACGCTAATGTCGGATAAGTATTGCCAGCTCGATACAACAACTCAGAACGAATGCTTTTCTGCAGGTCGCGCGTCGATTCTTTGAGTAACTTCAATTTGTCATTTTCGCAATACAATAATGCCTGTTGGAATGCGACTTGATCTGCATTTGGATTTTTACAATGCAGATATTGCTTGGGGAAGCGTAGGCCATTGCGTTGCTGATTAAAATGAATCTTGATCTGAGATAAATCGATACGTTTATAATTCTGTGCATCGGCCCAATCAACAAAGACCTCACAACGTTCAACAATTTTTTCAGAAAACAAAGCTAAAAAATGAATCGCCCCAAAGAGCAAACTTTCAATCATAAACTGCCGTAATTGATCAGATTGCTGCTCATTGCCAAATTTAACAGGATGTACACCATCCAAATAAACATAGACAAAGTCTTCATCAATATACGATTCAGGGGTAAAGTTTTGGATTCGTGTACAGAAATACTGCTGGCACAACGTTAATGCAGTTTCAACATCCGTACAGCTCAGAAATGCAAAACCTAAGGCTCCATGCGAAGTGGGACGTAATTTAAAACCATATTCAATCCCAAGCCGTGGATTCCCCGTCAGCCTTAAAGCATTCACCACCAGCTTTGACCATTGATGGGCACTCATTTTGGCATCAGCTTGTTTCATTTCTGCCAGCACCAATCCTGTGCCAGATAAAACTGTTTCAATATCAATGGTATAATCATGCACAATTTCTAATAATAAATGTGCATAAGAAACCGAGATGGTTTCTTGAAACAATCCAAAAGGATCTCGCATCGCACATCCACTGTCCTAAAATGATCATCAATATGGCATAGTCACACCTATTGTGCGAGTGTTTTATTCGAAATAATGACTGCAATCAATCAACCATCGCAGAATGAGGAAGCGCTTCAATGACCACCATGAGGCTTGATCAACAGCAGTCCATTTATGTTTTGACATTAACCAATGGCGATCAGGACAATGTCTTAAATCAAGATGTGCTAAATGAATATATCGAGATCTTTGATGAAATCGAGCGTCATTCGCATAATGCTTGCCTAGTCATTCAAAGCGACCATCCTAAAACATTTTGCAATGGCTTAGACCTCGCTTGGTTAATGCAGCAATCCATGCAAGATAAAAAAGCTTTTACCTTAGAACTGGAAAATATGCTACTGCGTTTGGCCTTACTCAACATACCAGTGATTGCTGAGATTAATGGCAATGCTTATGCAGGTGGTGCAATCTTGGCATCTGCATGTGACTTCCGCTTGATGCGGGCAGATAAGGGACGCTTTTGCTTCCCCGAAGTCAAACTGACCATTCCTTTTACTGACTGTATTGCAGAAATTGTGCAACTCCTTCCCAATCAACATGCGATCTGGGAGATGTCCTTAACAGGAAAATCCATGACAGGGATTGAGTGCTTAGACGCACAAGTGGTCCATCAGATTCATCCTGCCGAATCATTAAATACAGAGGTATTTAAGTTTGCTGAGGAGATGTCACAAAAGCATCGTCTGACCTATGCTGTAATCAAACGTCAGTTACGCCATCGCATTGTTGAGATTGCCAAACAACGACAGCTATACAATCCAGAAAAATTTTCACATCCGTTTATGATTTAAATCAGCTTTTATAACAACTCGAATATAGGACATTGACATGAGTAATATGCAAGGAAAAACCATTTTTATTACTGGTGGCAGCCGCGGAATTGGCCGAGCCATCGCGCTGAAAGCAGCACAAGCTGGAGCAAATGTTGTTATTGCGGCAAAAACTGAAGTGGAAACAGCAAAATTAACAGGCACAATTTATAGCGTCGCCGAAGAAATTGAAGCTGCTGGTGGCAAAGCACTGCCCTTACTGTTAGATGTACGAGATGAACAGCAGATTCATGCTGCCATGCAACAAGCAGCCAAGAACTTTGGTGGTATTGATGTATTAATAAATAATGCAGGTGCGATTGCACTCACAGGTGTCGAAGCCACTTCATTAAAACAATATGACCTGATCCAAACCATTAACCACCGTGCAACCTTTATTTGTGCACAGGCCGCTTTACCCTATCTCAAACAAGCAAAAGATCCGCATATTTTAAGCTTATCGCCACCTGTAAATATGTCACCAAAATGGTTGGGTATGCTCTCGCCTTATGCCTTATCTAAATATGGTATGACGATTCTGACGCTAGGTATGGCAGAAGAGTTCCGTCACTATGGTATTTCCTGTAATACGCTATGGCCTGAAACCTATATCGCTACAGCAGCAGTTTCGAAGAACCTAGGTGAGGAAAATACGCGTCAATTGAGTCGTAAACCGGAGATCATGGCGGACGCTGCTTTTGCAATTTACAGTACGGTCAAAGGTGAACTAACGGGACAAAGCCTCACAGATGAACAAGCACTGGCACGGATCGGGATCACTGATTTCGCTCAGTATGCCTGTGTCAGTGGCAACACCCAGCTACAAAAAGATTTCTTTCTGGATTGATTCAGCAATAAAAAACGACCTTAAAGTTTACACCTTAAGGTCGTTTCAAAAGCACAGCTAAAATTAGCCTGGGAAAATACCACGCTCTTTACGTGCTTTTAAGATACGCTCACAACCTAAAATGAAGGCTGCTGTACGTAAAGTACATTCTTTTTCGCTTGATTTGTGCCATACATCGTTAATGGCTTGAATCATCAACTTATCCAGTCTTTCATTAATTTCTTCTTCAGACCAGAAGTAGCTCGACATATCTTGAACCCATTCGAAGTAAGATACGGTTACACCACCCGCATTACAGATCACGTCAGGAACAACCGTAATACCACGTTGAACCAAAACATCATCCGCTTCAGGGAATGTTGGGCCGTTCGCGCCTTCAAGCACTAACTTCGCAGTTAATTTTTGAGCACGTTCAACTGTGATTTGGCTTTCCAATGCAGCAGGGATCAAAATATCCATCTCTACATTCCAGAACTCTTCATCACTGATCACTTGCGCACCAGCAAAGCCACCCACACCTTGGTGAGTTTCCATGTGAGTTTTTAATGCAGCAAGATCGATCCCTTCAGGGTTGAAAATCGTACCTGTGTGATCTTGAATCGTCACGATGATCGATTTCGAGTCTGCAAACAAATATGCAGCTTCGCTACCGACGTTACCAAAACCTTGAACCGCAATTTTCGCACCGTCTAAAGGTAATTTGATTTTTTCAGCAACTTGTTGACCTGTGATAAATACACCACGGCCTGTTGCTTTAATACGACCAAGAGAACCACCGAGGTGTACCGGTTTACCTGTTACAACACCCGTCACCGTATGACCTTGACCAGATGAATAGGTATCCATGATCCAACCCATTACGTTTGGATTAGTCCCCACGTCTGGGGCAGGGATATCTTTTTGTGGGCCAATGATATGGCTGATTTCACTGGTATAACGACGTGTTAAACGTTCTAATTCACGTGGTGAAAGTTGACGCGGATCAACACGAATGCCACCTTTTGCACCGCCGAATGGTAAATTTACCACCGCAGTTTTAATTGTCATCCATGCTGAAAGAGCCATTACTTCATTTAAATCTACATCTGGGTGATAGCGAATACCGCCTTTACCCGGACCACGTGACAAGTTGTGTTGTACACGATAACCTTCAAAATGACGAATTGTGCCATCGTCCATAACAATTGGCACGTCGACAATCAAAGCACGTTTTGGGCGCTTCAATGTGTCCACATAGTCTTCTAAACCATCTAGATATGGAGCAACACGCTCGATCTGTTCAAGATAAGTTGCCCATGGACCGTCATTTTGAGAGACATAAGATAAATTAGACATGTTTTAACCTTTTGATGAATTCACATGATCCATCAATCAAATATGTAGTTAAAAATTATATAAGCGGCTAATTTGGCAGTTCTACTATCCAAATCAAACCGTGGATTACATTCCGCCACATCAAAAACTTTAATCTTTCCGGTTTCCTTAATGGCCTCTAGTAATGGGTCAAAGACGGATAAATCAATCCCTTTAACCGCAGGTGCGCTTACACCTGGCGCAATGCTAGCACTAAATACATCAAGATCAACTGTAATATACAAATAGTCAACTTTTCCGGTAAAAGCTGTCAACTTTTCGATTAAAGTTTCAACATTTTGTTGCTGCAACTCATAATCGTAAATATAAGTACAATTCAGCCGATCTGCGGTTTCAAATAAAACCTTGGTGTTTGAATGTTTCGCTACGCCAATGCACAAATAATTAAATTCTTGTTGATGCTGTTCAGACAGTTTTGCTGCATTTAAAAAAGGTGTGCCAGAAGTCACCTGTTCAGCTTCACGCAAGTCGAAATGTGCATCGAAATTGATGATGCCGATCTTCTTATTCGGCTCATGATTTTGCAGATATTGAAACAGACCTGAGAAGCTACCAAAAGCCACCTCATGGCCACCGCCTAACACAATCGGCTTCATGCCCTGTTTGAGGCTTCTTTCAACTTGTTCAGCCAATTCAGCCTGTGCTTGTTCCAGTTTGGAGCCGTCACATACCACTGTGCCAATATCGGTAATCGTGACTGGTTGATGCACAGGTAAATTAGCCAATTGCGCACGAATACTGTCAGGTGCATCTGCTGCACCCAAGCGCCCTTTGTTACGCTTAACGCCCTCATCCGAGCTAAAGCCAATCAAGGCATAATCAGCTCGTGGTGTGGTATTGACGACTTGGTGAATCCTTAAGTGTTCAGCACCCTCACCATCTTTACGCCCCTGCCATGTAAATGAATGATTCATTATGTCTAGCGTCCTTTAAAAATGAGCTTCGCTGTTAGATTGAGATTTCATTGCCATGCTGAATAATCCGCTTCGGTAAATCGCCACCCAACCAGTAAACAATCTCGGATGGATGCTCAATATCCCACGCAATAAAGTCTGCAACTTTACCAGTCTCTAAAGTGCCGTGAGTCTCTTGTAAACCCAATGCATGTGCCGCATGCGTCGTCACACCCGCCAAAGTCTGTTCAGGTGTTAGACGGAATAAGGTACTCCCCATATTCATCATTAACCGTAAAGATAAGGCTGGTGATGTGCCTGGATTTAAATCACTGGATAGTGCAATGCGTACCCCATGTTGATGCAAACTGTCTAAAGGTGGATATTTGGTTTCTCTCAAGAAATAGAATGCGCCCGGTAATAACACCGCCACCGTTCCAGCAGCAGCCATCGCCTTAACATCATCCTCAGTCATAAACTCTAAATGATCTGCCGATAAGGCATGATAACGTGCCGCCAAACTCGATCCACCCAATGCAGACAGTTGCTCAGCGTGTAACTTGATCGGTAGATTTAAAGACTGCGCTGTTTTAAATAGACGTTCGACTTGAGCTGGCGAAAATGCCAAATATTCACAAAAGGCATCGACTGCATCAACCAAACCTTCTTGATGTAGTTTTGGCAGCATGTCATTGCAGATATGCTCGATATAAGCATCACTTTGATCTTGATACTCAGGCGGTAAAGCATGTGCTGCTAAGCAGGTACTGCGAACTGTCATCGGCAAAGTATCTGCAATCTGACGAATCACACGCAGCATTTTCCGCTCATTAGCATAGTCCAGACCGTAACCTGACTTAATCTCAATAGTGGTGACACCATCTTTAAGCAAGCAGCGAACTCGTTTCAAAGCTGATGCAAGCAACTCTTGTTCACTCGCTTCACGCGTGGCACGAACCGTACTGGCAATCCCGCCACCGCTAGCTGCGATCTCAGCATAGCTAGCACCTTGCAGGCGTTTTTCAAACTCAACACTACGGTTGCCACCAAACACGCTATGGGTATGACAATCAATCAAACCCGGTGTGACCCATGCGCCATTCAAATCGATGGTTTCGGAATAAGCATCGGCAGGAAGATCTTCAAATGTTCCAATCCAGTGGATATGCTGCCCTGAAGTGACCATTGCAGCATGTTCAATACTGGAATATTGCCCATTTTGCATGGTGGCGATATGACAGTTTTTCCAAAGCTTTTTCATTCACAGTTCCTCTCACTGCTCAGGCGGGATGACACCTGAGCAGCTTGATATTTAACTTTCCATTTCGATATTTTGTTGCATGCTTTGATTTTCTTTTACCGTGTTTTGCTTGGGCTTCACCCAAATGGTATAAGCAATCCAAAGTAAAACTAACCAGGTTGCGCCAACATAAATTGCAGGTCGTGAGTCTGGGAAATAGCCCATCATCGCCAAGATAAACAACATGAACGCAATTGCAAATGCAGGTGCATACGGCCAGCCAATCACTGGGAAATCGAGGGCTTTGATTTCTGCTTTAGACAACTTACGACGCATCGCAACTTGAGCAATTAAAATCATCAACCACACCCAAACCGTAGCAAAAGTCGCAATTGAAGCAATAATGATGAATACATTTTCAGGAATCAGATAGTTCAGCAATACGCCGATCAATAACACCCCTGCCATCACCACAACTGTCATCCAAGGCACACCATTTTTGGAGATTTTTTGGAATACTTGCGGTGCTTGTCCACGATTCGACATGCCATACAGCATACGTCCAGCACCAAATACATCACTATTGATCGCAGAGATCGCCGCGGTAATCACCACGATATTGAGAACGGTTGCCGCAGATCCAATCCCAAGATTTTCAAAGATCTGTACAAATGGACTGCCTTGGCTACCAATTTGATTCCATGGAAAAATCGACATCAATACAAAAATCGTCATGACATAGAACAACAGAATACGTACTGGCACCGCATTAATTGCTTTAGGAATCGAGGTTTTCGGGTCTTGCGACTCACCTGCGGTAATCCCGATAATTTCAATCCCACCAAAAGCGAATACCACCACAGATAAACAGGCAACTAAACCAGCAATACCATTTGGCATAAAGCCATCGTGAATCCATAAGTTTTGAATGCCAGTGGTAAAACCACTATGATCCGCATGGAAGCCATAGAACATTAAACCTAAACCACCGACAATCATCGCAACAATCGCCGTCACTTTGACAATTGAAAGCCAGAATTCCAGTTCACCAAAGACTTTGACATGAATCAGGTTAATTGCCCCAAGGAACATAATCAGCGACAGAATCCAGATCCAGCGCGGCACATCGGGGTACCAGAACCCCATATAAATCCCGAAGGCGGTGACATCGGCCAAAGCCACAATGATCATTTCAAAAACGTAGGTCCAGCCTGTGGTAAAACCTGCAAGTGGACCAATATATTGTGAGGCATAGTGACTGAATGAACCCGATACTGGGTTATGTACAGCCATCTCACCCAATGCGCGCATCACGATATAAATTGCAATCCCTGCAACGATATATGCGATTAATACAGACGGACCTGCCATTTTGATGGCTGTTGCCGAACCGTAAAAGAGTCCTGTCCCAATGGCTGAACCCAATGCCAAAAAACGAATATGGCGGGTGTTTAACCCCCGCTGTAATGTGGAGTGTTGTGACATTATAATCTCCAATCCTTGAGGAAATTTAGTTAGATTCGGCCACTCCATGTGACCGATTTATTGATCACACTTCAGACAAACTCGGTAATAGCTGTGGAATGAGTAATTCGTTCAAGCAGCCACTTGCAAGCAATTCACTCGCTTGCTCAATATCTGGCGCAAAGAAACGATCTTCACTGTAATAAGGCACTTGGTCACGCAGCACTTTACGCGCACGCTCAAGTTTTGGAGAACTCTTCAAACCTTCACGGAAATCAAGACCCTGACATGCCCCTAACCACTCAACTGCAAGAATGCCGCGAACGTTGTCAGCCATATACCACAAACGTTTGCCCGCATTCGGCGCCATAGAAACATGGTCTTCCTGATTTGCAGAGGTCGGTAAACTATCAACACTGGCAGGATGTGCAAGTGCTTTATTGTCACTTGCTAACGCAGCGGCTGTTACTTGAGCAATCATGAAGCCTGAATTGACCCCACCATTGGCAACCAAGAATGGCGGCAATTGTGACATATGACGGTCCATCATCATCGAAATACGACGTTCAGACAGTGAACCAATTTCGGCAATTGCCAATGCAAGGTTATCCGCAGCCATAGCCACTGGTTCAGCATGGAAGTTACCACCTGAAATTACATCACCTTCAGCAGCAAAGACTAATGGGTTATCAGATACCGCATTTGATTCAATTGCTAACACTTCTGCGGCTTGACGAATTTGAGTCAAGCAAGCACCCATCACCTGAGGTTGGCAACGCAGTGAGTATGGGTCTTGAACCTTGCTACAGTCCTCATGTGAATGAGAAATTTCACTCGATTCAGTCAGTAAGTCACGATATGCAGCAGCAACATCAATTTGACCACGTTGACCGCGAACTTCATGAATACGTGCATCGAATGGTGCCCGAGAACCCAGCATGGCTTCAACACTTAAACCACCACACACCGTTGCAGCAGCAAATAAATCTTCTGCCTCAAACAAACCACGTAATGCGTATGCTGTAGAAACTTGTGTCCCGTTTAAAAGTGCTAAACCTTCTTTCGCAGCTAAAGAAATTGGCTCTAAACCCGCAATTTTAAGTGCTTCAACCGCTGGTAACCATTCACCTTTATAACGCGCTTTGCTTTCGCCTAATAACACCAAAGACATGTGTGCCAGTGGTGCCAAGTCACCTGAAGCACCAACAGAACCTTTTAATGGAATATGCGGATAAACTTCTGCATTGATCAACGCCAAAATGGCATCAATTACTTTACGGCGAATCCCCGAAAAGCCACGTGCCAAACTATTTGCTTTAAGCAACATAATCAGACGAACCATCGCATCATCAAGCGGCTCGCCCACGCCAGCAGCGTGTGATAGCACCAAAGAACGCTGTAATTGCTCTAGGTCTTCTGGTGCAATTTTAGTTGATGCAAGTAAACCAAAACCCGTATTGATCCCGTAAGCAGTACGGCCTTCGTTGACGATTTGTTCGACACAAGCAACACTCGCATTGATGCCAGCAGAAGCGCTGTCATCGAGTTTCACTTTGATTGGATTTAAATAAGCGTGGCGCAGATCTGCTAAGCTAAGTTTGCCGGGTTGAATTAGAAGTTCCATTATTGGCGTCCTGTTTTGCACTCTATTGTTCGCTTACGATGCCGCTTACACAATTGCAAAAAGCATCGTAATGTCCTTGTCTGTTTATTGTGTGATCATCGGCAAGTTCAAGCCTTGCTCTTTGGCACAATCAATCGCAATGTCATAACCTGCATCAGCATGACGCATTACCCCTGTTGCAGGGTCATTGGTCAATACACGTGCAATACGTGCTGCTGCCTCATCTGTACCATCACATACGATCACCACACCTGAGTGTTGAGAGAAGCCCATACCTACACCACCGCCGTGATGTAATGACACCCAAGTCGCACCGCCAGCAGTATTCAACAAGGCATTCAATAACGGCCAGTCAGATACGGCATCTGAACCATCTTTCATTGATTCTGTTTCACGGTTTGGACTAGACACTGAACCTGAATCCAGATGGTCACGACCAATCACGATAGGTGCTGAAAGTTCACCACTACGAACCATTTCATTAAATGCCAAACCGAGTTTTGCACGTAAACCTAAGCCGACCCAGCAAATACGCGCTGGTAAACCTTGGAAGCTAATACGTTCACGCGCCATATCTAACCAGCGATGTAAATGTTCATCATCTGGAATGAGTTCTTTTACTTTGGCATCTGTCTTATAGATATCTTCTGGATCACCTGAAAGTGCAGCCCAACGGAATGGACCAACACCACGACAGAACAATGGACGAATATAAGCAGGAACGAAGCCAGGGAAATCAAAGGCATTTGCTACGCCTTCATCTTGTGCCATTTGACGGATGTTGTTGCCATAGTCAAAAGTTGGAACACCCATTTTCTGGAAATCCAGCATCGCTTGAACATGCTGCGCCATCGACTGTTTCGCTGCTTTAACCACAACTTCTGGCTCAGTTTTAGCGCGCTGACGGTACTCTTCCCATGTCCAGCCAATTGGTAAATAACCATTTAATGGGTCATGTGCGCTGGTTTGGTCAGTCACCATGTCTGGATGTACGCCACGACGGACTAATTCAGGTAAGATTTCTGCTGCATTGCCATGTAATGCAATCGAAACAGCCTTACCTTCTTTGGTATATTTTTCAATACGCGCCAAAGCATCATCTAAATCAGTGGCTTGCTCATCGACATAACGCGTACGTAAACGGAAATCGATACTGGTTTGTTGGCATTCGATATTGAGTGAGCATGCGCCTGCCAATGTTGCAGCTAAAGGTTGTGCACCGCCCATACCACCTAAACCAGCAGTCAAGACCCAACGACCTGTCAAATCACCGTTATAGTGTTGGCGACCTGCTTCTACAAACGTTTCGTAAGTGCCTTGCACAATGCCTTGGCTACCAATATAAATCCAAGAACCCGCTGTCATCTGACCATACATTGCCAAACCTTTCGCATCCAATTCATTGAAATGCTCCCACGTTCCCCAATGTGGAACAAGATTCGAGTTTGCAATCAAAACACGCGGTGCATCTTTATGGGTTTTAAACACACCCACAGGCTTACCAGATTGAACCAACAAGGTTTCATCAGTTTCTAAATTCTTTAGCGTTTCAACGATCTTGTCAAAACATTCCCAGTTACGTGCAGCACGACCGATACCACCGTAAACAACAAGCTCTTTTGGATTCTCTGCAACATCAGGGTCAAGGTTGTTCATCAGCATGCGTAACGGTGCTTCTGTTAACCAGCTTTTTGCATTGAGCTTTGTACCACGTGGTGCGCGAATTTCTACATCACGAAATTTTGTTGTCGTTGTTGTCACAATCGGACTCCTTCCATTGAGTTTGAATCAGCAAATTAACCTGCTTTACTGTATAGCAATGTATTAACTTGTATATACATCCATATACTACACAAAACTTTTATATTGAAAAGATGCTTTTCAATTCTTTTATGAAAATAAATTACAAACTTATGAAATAAATAGATTTATTTTTTGATCGGCAATAAAAAACACATACAACCTGAAGTCATATGTGTTTCGTGAAGTTTGCAAAAAATTAGATTTTTGTGAGTTCGATCAGACAAGCTTGCTTAAAACGCTCAGATTTTAAAACCAGTTTTTTCAATGCTTTTTGCTGCTCGATTTTAAGACTTTGCTGGTGTACTAAACGAAAAACCTGCCGATCCACTTCAATTTCCAATGGTTCTGAACTCTGATTAAAAATAAAAATCAGATCGGCTGAACTGAACATCTCAGTGCTCGCTGACTCAAACAGCCATTGGTAGCAGGAATGCCATTTTTCAGGATGATAAATCAAATTAAAGTCCCGGATCGGTCCGTCAATTAGTCTACAACTGGTCGTGCGATCCCCACTGAATTGAACAGATTGTAAAGTTCTCAGATGCTCGGAATCACCGGCAATATTCAATACGATGCCAGCACCTTCCAATACCGTAAGGATGCGTTGCATGCCATTAAACTTGGAAAAATCCCCCGAAGTTTTGACATCAGCCATGGAGATACGCCAATCAAACGTATCCAAACTGTCACCGTCACTTCGGGCAAGCTCAACGGTATAACCTGCACCATTCTTCCACAGCATCTGTTTATAGTCAGCCGTGTCTAAGTGTTGAATCATTGGGTAAATTTACCATCCAGATAATAACGGCTACCCGGATAGATCAAGCGCGCACTGGAAATGAGTTGTTTATTTGACCAAGTTCTGCGACGAATCAACAGACAAGGTTCAGTCTTGTTTATTTTCAGCCATTTACATTCTTGTGCTGACGCTAAAATTGCGGTCACCACATGTTCCCCTTCAGTCACGGGTGCTTTCGACATTAAATAAGCATTTGGTGTGATGGACTTAAAATCTTGTGCCAAATAATCTGGAATCAACATCGGATCGACCAGTCGATCTTCGATTTGTACAGGCACATCATTTTCATAATGCACGATGATCGAGTGAAATAGTTTTTGTCCTTCACGAATCTGCATCAGCATACTTTGTTCAGCATTGGCCTGAATCTGTTCCAGTACCAAAACTTCGGCATGATGTTTATGATTTCGGGCAATGATTTCTTCGGCAATATTATTGACATGAAACAAAGCGGTACGCCCTTGTCCTTCTGCAACAAAAGAACCAACACCTTGGATACGTACCAACAAACCTTCACTGGTGAGTTCGCGCAAGGCACGATTCACGGTCATGCGACTACAGCCGAGTAAATTAACCAATTCACTTTCTGATGGAATTTTTTTATTGACGGTCCATGTTCCTTCATAGATTTTTTGCGAAATCATTTGTTTCACACGCAAATACAAAGGAACAGGACTATCTTCTTCTAAGGACAAATCTAAATCGTTTTGCTTTGTCGCTCTTGACATTGGCTAAAACTCATACTAAATACTATAACTCATTGTATATTGAATTTAGCGCAATTGTATATACAAGCCTATACAAATAAACAATTTAGGCTTAATAGAAGATAAACAACTCTGATTTAATCTCTTAAATATCCCAAATTTATTCAAGCTAAACCGTATAGCGTTTGCTTAAACCCCATTCAGCCAAGATACGGCGATACATGGTCGAAGAACGATCTGCTTCAAAATGTGCTTCCATACTAATATCTAAAGGTAATTCTTCTGGCTTTTGCGCCTCTACCATCTCTTGATCTTCGGCAAAAATCTGCGCATTAAAATCATAGACTGCCTGTAAATCCCCCGTGGTATCGAAATTACGGGTTAACGGTACAAACAAACGGGTCTTATTATGCGAGATGGGACAACAGGCATTTAAAATCTTGAGCACCCCGTCATTTGGAAAATGAATGGTCAGTATTGCTGAAAATGGCGGATAAACATCAAAGATTCGTTCCCATAAAAAATCATCGGGTGCTAAATGTTGCATACCATGCGGATAGTTGCTGACATTACTGGTGTAGTTCGTATGCAAGCCATAATCGGTACGTTCAGTCCAATATTTAGGTACTACAGGATTATCTCGATCGGCAAAGGCCTGATGATGCACCCAAGCAAAGTGTGCCACATCAATAAAACCTTCCAGTTGACGACCGCTTGAACCGGCAATATCCACAGAAGGCGGCAAAATGGCTTGATGTGCCTCACTCTCCCATGTGTCTAATACAGGGAAATTTGCCAAACTTTCATCTCTGCCCAAAATGCTGGTCCAAACCAAGCCATATTTTAAAACCACGGGAAACTTGGTCAGCGAAAAGCGCTCTGAGATTTTAGTTAAATCAGGTTGAGCTGGGATTTTAGTGCATTTGCCATCTTCATTAAAATGAAGTCCATGATAAGGACAAATCAAAGTGTCTCCCTCAACCCAGCCTTTACTCAAAGGCACACCACGATGCGGGCAAATATCTCGTGCTAAATGAATCTGCCCTGTTTCGGTCTTATACAAAGCTAGATTCATATCCAATAAGGTCACTTGCTGAGGTTTACTGCCCACATCTTCAATACGTGCCACGGGATACCAATGTTGTGCAAGAATCTGCCAATCCTGATCATCAAATTGGCTATGACATGGCTTATTTGGAAGATTGATGAATGGAATTGCGTTCATATCCTGTGCTCATTTTTAAGATTTTTCTCTTCAAGAGCAGTGTGGAATAGATCAATATTCTCGTCTATTAGAATGATTTATATGCATCATTCTAAAAATTAGAACAGCCTAGGCACTAAAATTGCTTCTGTATTAAAACCTGCTTTATCTCAAGTGAGTTTGCAATGGCCTTGCCATTTTCACGTTTTGCCGATTATTTTATTGCCGTTGCCAAAACAGGCAGTTTAAGAAAAGCAGCCGATCAACTGTTTATTTCTGTCTCTGCCGTACATCGGCAGATTGTTTTGGCAGAAGAAGAACTCGGTGTGGCTTTATTTGAACGTTTACCCAGTGGACTCAAGCTGACCTTGGCTGGTGAATTACTCTATGCCGATCTACGCAGCTGGCAAAAAGAGTTTCAAATCACACAGAAACGTTTGAATGAAATCCAAGGCATACAACGCGGTTCAATTGATTTTGGGATGATTGCAGCACTCAATGAAAGCTTTGTCAGTGCCGTGATGCAGTCTATTGTTCAGCAATATCCGTGGATTAATTTTAAGGTTCGTGTCTTGGACAGTGATCGTATCGCTGATCTGGTGATTAATGCTGAACTGGACTTTGGCTTGATTCTGAACCCCAAACATCAGCATCAATTGCAGATCAGTGCCTTTATTGAAATGCCCTTGGGTTTCGTAATTCCTAAACAGCACCCTTTAGCCCATAAAGAAAAAATCTACTTCTCCGATACGCTGGAATTCAATCATATTATTCCTGCCGAGCCTTTGGTTATTCATGACCATGTCACCGCCTTATATAAAAAACAGGACTTTCACCCACGCCACACCATCGAATGCAACGATATCCATATGATGATTTCATTGCTCAGACAAAACCTAGGTATCAGCATCATGAGTTATCTGGATGCAGCCCCTTATATTGAAAATGCTGAATTTGAATTTAGAGCGATCAATGATCATGGCCTACATCCAATTACAGTTGCACTTTGTGTTGCACCAAAACGGCAACTTTCTCGGATTGCTCAAATCATGATGAATCAAATCATTATCGAGATGGAAGCACTAAAATCGCGCATGCTACAGAATATTCATCAATAACATGGTATTTTTGCACCAAAACAAAACACACAAGCTATTGATTTAAATCAATATAGTGTTTGACACCCAAAGATTTAATCAGGTAAGTTGATGTGAAGATTCACCTTTTTCACGATTTAGGCATTGCTATGGTTTGGCCCAATACAGACGCTCATTTAACAGCAGATTATCCACGCGATATGGTCGGTTATGCCGATCAACCTCCACATGCCCAATGGCCCAATCAAGCAAAAATCGCGGTTCAGTTTGTGCTGAATTATGAAGAAGGCGGCGAAAAGCATATTCTGCATGGCGATGAAGGATCAGAACAGTTCTTGTCTGAAATCAGTGGTGCAGAAAGTTATCCTGCTCGGCATCTTTCGATGGACTCGATTTATGAATATGGATCACGGGTCGGTTTTTGGCGGATTCAGCAGGAATTTGCCAAACGCCAATTGCCTATGACTATTTTTGCTGTGGCGATGGCGTTGCAACGTAATCCATTGGTGGTCGAGGCGATCAAACAACACCATTATGATGTGGTCTCGCATGGCTTACGCTGGATTCATTATCAAAATATGGATGTTGCAACCGAGAAACAACATATGGATGAAGCCATGCATACCCTTAAAGATTTGTTTGGTGAAATGCCGACAGGTTGGTATACAGGCCGTGATAGCCCGAATACCCGTCAATTATTGGCTGAATATGATCAGGTGCAATATGACAGTGATTATTACGGCGATGACTTACCCTTTTGGACAACACTCAGCAATGCAGCGGGTGCAAGCCGTCCGCATTTAATTATTCCCTATACACTTGATACCAATGATATGAAATTTGCCTCACCAACTGGTTTTAATCGCAGTGAGGATTTTTTTGAATATTTAAAAGATGCTTTTGATGTCCTCTATGCAGAGGGAGCAACCTCACCCAAGATGCTTTCGATTGGTATGCACTGTCGAATTTTAGGACGTCCTGCCCGCTTTAAGGCATTACAACGTTTCCTTGATTATGTGCAAAATCATGATCGGGTCTGGATTTGCACCCGTCAGCAGATTGCGGAGCATTGGTATACACATCATCCTTTTCAAGCTTAGGTTTATTAAAGCGTCATCATGTGTCGTATATCCGATTTAAACAATTTATCCAAACAAAATAAGCTTTAAGCTACTCCTTTAGAATAAGGAGATGATCAGGATGAAAGTACAATATTTTGCAGCGAGTACACTAGATGGATTTATTGCGACCGAAGACGATTCTTTGGAATGGTTATTTGCATTAGGCGAACTAGATAACTCAAGTTATCCCACGTTTATTGCAAATGTTGGTGCTTTGGTGATGGGATCGGCAACTTATGAATGGATATTGAATAACGCAGAGCAAGTTGCTGCCGAAACAGGTTCTCCTTGGCCTTATACTCAGCCAACTTGGGTATTTTCCAGCCGTAAACTGCCCTTGATTGAAGGTGCAAATATCCATTTTATACAAGGAGACATCACTCCTGTTTATGCTGAAATACAATCCATCATTGAGGATAAGAATATTTGGATTGTAGGCGGTGGCGAATTAGCGGGTCAGTTCTATGATGCCAATTTGCTTGATGAACTGATTATACAAATTGGCTCAGCCACCCTTGGGAAAGGAAAAGCGCTTTTCCCCCGAAAAGTACTTGCTCCAACACTTAAATTGATCTCCGTTCATCAAATGGGTGAAGGTATGGTTGAATTACATTATAGCGTTGAACATAAAAAAAATTAGTAAAATGTTGAATGCCTTATCTAGCCTGTAAATACTGGTGAAACAATTAAAGAACTCCCCCAACTCAATCGAATTAACCCATTCTGTCAAATAAAATGGGTTATTCGGAAGAATTTTCCAATCGTTGAACTGATACAATTTTATGACCTGATTGCGAATCGAGGAGATGCGTTTATACGACATTTCTTAATGCCCAAATAGGAAAAATTAAAAAGGAAAAATGCTTATGGCGCTTATTTCATGCCCCGAATGCAGCCGTCAGGTTTCGACCCAAGCCAACTCCTGCCCGCATTGCGGTTATCCTCTGCAGACGCAACATAACACACCCGAGCCAAGAGCATTGCAATCACCGCATGTGTTAAGCCGCACCATCATGGCACTCGGCGCTTGGCTGATCACGCCTTGGATTGCGCGACTCCTCTTCGGACTAGCGGTGCTGGTATTTGCCTATCTTTCACTTAAGAGCGAATGAATAAGCTTAATTAAAGAACTACATAGCCTTGTTAGTTGTACACGTGTTTTTTGTAGCCAAAGATAGGTATTCGAAGGACTTAACACGACTCAATTAAAACAAAATGCGGTCAACATATAAGTAGAGTAATTAGACATGTTTTCAATGAACAGATTCATGGTGTTGGGAATAGCATTGCTCGCGTGCGCCTGCACGAAGTCACCCTCGGCTAACGAAGATAAGGATAATGCCACGGCGAAAACAGCCAAATCAGCAGCGAAGTCCGCTGGGGATGTCGACTTCCCAGTAATCCCGCAGATCGTTGTGCCGGAGATCATCGGTATTGGCCCAGCCCAGCGAGCGTTGGAAACATCGATGCAAGATATCATTGACCCAGTGGCTGGCATCAGTGTCAAGCCCGCCAACTGTGCCACCGACGGCGCATTAGTCAACGATGCGGGCATTACCAGCACAGATGCGCAAGGCAATCTGTCGCGCAACGGTGATGAAGGCATCTTCCATATCGACGCAGACGGCAGTGGTACCGCCAACTACGAAGGCGGCGTCATCGTCGTCAACGCAGATGGCAGTGGCACAATCAACGGCAATGGCGGCGGTGGCGCTGACGATGGAATCATCTCGGTCGAGGCCGACGGTTCGGGCACGTATAACGGCAAGTACGGCATCATCGTGCTGGACGGCAAAGGTGGTGGTACTTGGAACGGCGACCACGGGGTGATTCGCAACCAAGGTGATGGTTCAGGCAGTTGGAATGGTCCGCAAGGCATCGTCACCATCAACGCCGACGGCAGCGGTACATGGAACGGTCCGCACGGGTTGGTGAGCAACGACGGTAAAGGCAATGGCAGCATTGGCACACCAGCACGTCAAGTGAAAATGGCACCAATTCCCAAGGTCACTCCAGCTGGCAAGTTCCCGCCGTTAAAAAAATTCGCTCCATCCGGTGTGCCATGTGGGTTCATCATCACTCTCAATGATCAGGTGTTGTTCGATTTCGACAAGACGAATATCCGTCCTGACGCAGCTAAAGTGCTGGACAGCTTGGCCATGGCCTTGCAGAAAGTACCAGCCAAAGCAATAGAAATTCGCGGACATACCGATGCCAAGGGCAGTGATGCCTACAATCTGGATTTGTCCGAGCGCCGTGCTAAATCAGTAGGCATGGCCTTGCGCCAGCGTGGTGCCGCAGCTGATGCCAGCACGCGTGGTTACGGCGAGTCGCAGCCAGTGGCGCCCAACGTAGTCAGCGGCCAAGACAACCCTGCCTGCCGGCAGTTGAATCGGCGGGTGGAAATCTTCGTGCGCACTTGATGATGCGAGCGGGTCAACGATGGTCACGTTTTATACTCGTAAGCGTATTGCAATAGCTCAGTATTGCAATACGCATTTGATGAACGATAAAACCTTGTATCTTGTCTATATAGATTCCAATCTGGCAACTGATGATATGCCGATGTTTTTTTATTACTCGCTGGACTTAGTTGAATGAATACTTAAAGATGCCCGCAAATGCGATGAGTTTCCCCTGCTACGATATCTCAACTTTAGCTTAGGCTATTTTTGCCATTTCTACACTCCGCTGTTGTAATAACTTCACCGCTTGCTTGGCTTGCCAACCCAACTCCATCATATCCAGATCAGGAATCTGATCATTTTCCATCACCATTTTCCCTGCTACAAACATCGCTTTAATATGCGCGCGTCCGCCACTTGCCACAGGCCCAATCGCCATATCATGTAAGCCAAAATAACGAGGATCATCTAACTGATAAATGACCAAGTCAGCCTGTTGCCCCACCTCAATTGTCCCGACTTGATCAAGCCCTAAAATCTTGGCCCCACCCACTGTTCCCCAACGGATCACATCCTCAATACGGGCAGCATCTGCACCACCTTCAAATTGCCCACCCTCATATTGTGGTGTCGCCAACATCCCCTTTCTGGCTCGTTGTAATAACCAAGCAGCATGGGTTTCAGACAGCATATCTGCGGCTTCATTAGAACCCGCGCCATCTACCCCAATTGAAATGGTCATCCCTGCCTGTTCCAGAGCAACAAGATCAGCAATACCGCTACCCAAACGCGCATTACTCTGAGGACAATGCGCAATACCTGTTTTGGTCTGACCTAACAACTGAGTTTCTTCGGGTAATAATTTCACTAAATGCGCAAACCAGACATCACTGCCAATCCAATCCTGCTCGGCACAGAACTGGACTGGGGTCATGCCAAACTTGGCTCTAGCTGCATCCAAATAATCCACTGTTTCAGATAAATGGCTATGCATCCGAATCCCCAATTGTCTGGCAATTTTGGCGCTTTCCCGTAATTGCTGAGCTGTGGTCGAATGCAAGGTTGAAGTCGGTGCCATCACGATTTTTCGAAAAGCATCTGATTCTGGCTGATGATATTGCTGCACCAAACGCTCAATATCCGCCATATAGTCTTCAAATTTCTCAGGACGTAAGGCTTGAGGCAACTCACTTTCCAAACCACGCGTTAAGGTTGCACCACCACGACACAGCACAAAGCGCATGCCCAATTTTTCGGCTTCATCAAATAAAATTGCAGCACCATCAAACGGCATCTGTGGCCAATATAAATAATGATGATCTGCTACCGTTGCACAACCTGAACGTAATAATTCAATCAAGCCAATACGTACAGCAATCCGAAAAGTGCTTTCATCAAATGCGCCACGGAACCGATACGGCGTACTGGCAAGCCATGAGGTCAGGTTTTGATTTAAACCTTGTGGCTCGCCCTTTAATAAAGACTGAAATAAATGGTGATGAGTATTTACCCATGCTGGGTAGATCACACAATCTTGAGCATTCACAACCTGTTCATTCGGCTGAGCACTTAACCGCCCTATTTCAGTAATTTTACCTGATTGGATGCGGATATCAGTGGATGAGCAGCGTGCTGCTTCACCAGTTAAGCCTGTCAAAATGGCATGGGCATTTTGAATTAAATAACTTTGATTTAATTGCTTTGAAATCATACCTGCTCACTCTCATGCCATTTGCTTAAAAAGAACTGGCTTAATAAAGACATCAGAACAAATAAGCCCAGACCAGTACACGTAATCAGAAATAATGCAGCAAACATCAAGGGTAAATCCAACTGAAAACCTGCTTGTAAGATTTGATAAGCCAAGCCTGCACTAGTACCACCCGCGCCTGCTACAAACTCGGAAACCACAGCGCCAATCAGTGCCAAACCACAGGAAATTCGTAAGCCACCAAAGAAATAAGGCAAGGCATTCGGCACACGTAAACGCATCAAAATCTGCCAGCGACTGGCTTTATTGATTTGGAAAAGATTGAGCAAACCTTTATTGACACTACGCAAACCTAAAGTGGTGTTGGTCAGTATCGGAAAAACTGCGACTAACATGGCACACACCACCAAAGCCAAAGTGGTATTTTGAATCCAGATGATGACCAAGGGAGCAATCGCAACAATGGGTGTCACCTGAAATAAAATGGCATACGGCATAAAACAAGCTTCGAGCACACGACTTTGTACAAATACAAAAGCGATCAATGTGCCAATCATCACAGCGCAAGCAAAAGCCAATAAGGTGATTTTTAAAGTTACCCATAAACTACCGAATAGCACACTGGACTGATTAATCAGCGCCATCACAATATCACTGGGCTTCGGCACGACATAAACAGGGACTTCCAGTTGTTGAAAACTCAGTTGCCAAAACAACAAAAAGATCAGACCAAGCCCAAGTGGAGCGGCAATACGTTGTACGGTTGGATGTTGTAGCAATGGTTTAATCATGAGCATGCCCTCCGCTTGCCTCAGCCAATAATTGCGATAGATGCGAACATTGTTGAATAAAGATGTCTGAACTTCGGAAAGACTCATCGCGTTGATAAGGCCCTTTAATATTCAGGTCCGCCACTACGCGTCCTGGTCGTGCACCCATCACAATGACCCGTGAAGACAGATACACCGCTTCATAAATACTATGCGTAACAAATACCACTGTAAGATCTCGTTCTGACCATAATTGACGGATATCACTATCCAGTTTATGGCGGGTAAATTCATCCAATGCCCCAAAAGGTTCATCCATCAACAATAGATCAGGTTCTGTTACTAAAGCTCTGGCCAATGAGGCACGCATTTGCATGCCGCCTGAAAGTTCACGTGGATAAGCTGTGCTGAATTTTTCTAAACCAACGGCTTTTAAAGCAGCTTGGACTTTGGGCGTACTGGTTGATTTGGCAATACGCTGTAAGTCCAAAGGTAAACGCACATTGTCCTCAATATTGGCCCACGGCATCAGCGTAGCTTCCTGAAACACCATGGCCATTTTGCACTGTGATTGAATATCAGCTTTACCATTCCAGCGCACTAATCCAGCAGAAGGTTGCTCGAGATCGGCAAACATTTTCAGCAAGGTGCTTTTACCGCAACCTGATGGTCCCAATAATGAAATAATCTCGCCGCGTGCAATATTTAAATCCAGTCTTTGTAAGGCATTGGTGCCATTGGGATAGGTTTTTTCAACCCCTCTAGCCATGATCATTGGCGTGATAAAGGTTGAAGATTCTTGTATTGGTATCTCAATTGATAAAGCAGAATTCATGTGGTTTCCCCTTGATGCGAATGCACTATTTTGTTAACCCTTCAGCCATAATTTAGAGCTAAGATTATTTGCTAGCTTTAATAAATTGCGTGGTATAAGCAGCTTTCCAATTGGTTTGAGCTTTGAGTAAGCCTGAGTTCACCATAAAATCTCGCGTTGCTTTCCAACGTGCATCCGTCATCACGCCAATGCCTTGGGTCTTGGCATCTCCACCATCAATCAATTTTAATTTGCGCATTTGCCCCACTGCAAAAGTCAGTAATTCATCATTCATATTCGGATTTTCTTTTTTAATGATGCTATTGCCCAAATGTGGGTCTGCTAAATAGTTTTTCCATCCCTCCATTGAAGCTTGGACAAAACGGCGCAGCACATCAGGTTTGTTTTGAATCACATCATTGCGAGTCACTAAAATGCCGCCATAGGCTGGATAACCCGCATCAGCAAATAAAAAGAAATTACTGGATGGTTCTGCTTTTTTTGCCTGAAAGACTTCTGAAGTGGCATAGGCTTGCTGTACTACATTTTTGCCTGCCAAGAATGGCTGCATATTGAAGGTATAAGGGCGTGCCTGTGCAGCATCTAATTTATATTTGCCTTTTAACCAAGGCCACCAGCTTGCTTGTCCGCTGGTTGAGACTAGAATGGTTTTGCCTTTGAGATCGGCCAAAGACTTTACATCGCTGTGAGTGAGCACGCCTTGTGGATCAAACTGGAATGGTGCTGCTACCGCTTTGATGGGAAAGTTACTTTCGATGCCTTTTAAGACCTGTAGGTCATAATTAATAATAATGTCGGCACGTTTTGACAATAATAAGGTCATGTTATTGACTTGTGGCCCACCGATTTTAATATCGACATCAAGCCCGTATTTTTTATAAATTCCTTGTGCCAGTGCTTGGTAATATCCGCCTTGCTCGGCTTGTGCAAACCAAGTGGTTTGTAAAACCAGTTTATCGGCTGCAAAACTGGTTGAGCTGAGAACTGTGCCTAGTCCCAATAACGCGCCCGAGATAACAGTACGTCGCCCTTTGCCCACATAGTGCTGAATATTCATATTAAGACCCCTAAATCTGTATGGATTCATCTTGCTATTCTTTTAAGGGGGTCAATCAATGTATAAGCTACACATTTCTCTCAAAACCAAATCAATTGGCTTTGTCCCCAAAAGAGGAACAGCAAACGCTGTAGAGCAATGTCCCGTGTGTTCACAACACACTGACCGCTTATACTCAATCATGATTTAGCAAGCTCTGTGCCAAGATTGATTTGATCTTGATTTTTATAGTAATTTTCTAGGTTGGATTTATTTTTAGTTGTTTTTAGATGAATCAACTGCATTGAGTCTTTGGTTTTGTATGCAGTTTAATGGTGCGTTAAGTAAGTGCAGATGCACTCTCGAGGTGCTGAGGTTTCAATAAATCTTTTGTGAAAGAATTATATTGAGTTAATTCATTGACCAAGATAGTAATTAGCTTGATGCATAAGCCGAATCATTTACCTCTTTTCCTGTATCACTTAAATCGTATCCTAAATATTTACGACAACCTTATTCATCCCAGACCAATTTTTGCGGGCAATTGAACATCCCTGTACTGAAATACCTTGGTAATTGATTGAGCAAAGCCAATATCTCTTCTCTTGAAAACTCTTGCCCATAAGAAGCTCGCTCAGCTTCGTACGGAACCTCAGCCCAGTATAGATTCTTGCTTGCATCGTGCAGTATCTGAAAGCTTTGACCTATTTCATCGACCAAGCCAAGGTAATCACCTAAGTCCAACAAGCACCAAAAATAGTCATCCAACAAGTCGGTAAATGTCACTCGAACTTCCGCGTCAGACTCTACCGTCCGCTCAATGGCGGGGTGCTGCTCGAAGTGGGCATAGACGATAAAATTTTCCCATGTGGCGGTTGCTAAGGCACGATTTTCTATACTCATGGGCATCTTGTTCACAAAAGGTCGTAATCCATCTTCCAGCGTCCAAACAGGAAAATCATCCTTTTTGCCACCAGTCGCTAGACTCCAAGCTTGCCCGCCCACATACAGCAGAGATTCACACCAATTCATCTCAGGATTAACTCTATCGTCGAATATCCTCGGCCAGTGCAGTGATGCCTCGAACCACGCCTGTCCTCGTGCAATCGCATAACAGGCGGCATAAAGCAGCGCATCATCGCCAAAGGGGCCTCGTCTTGCTCGCGATGCTATCAGCAACTTCTCCAATCGCTCTGTCAATCGTAACGCAAAGGCAACAATCTCATCGGGATGCATATTGCTCAATGTGGATTTGAGTGGAAGTAAGCTCGCAACATCTTGTCCTGACAACAGTAATGGATGATCTACTTTTGTCATCAATGCCCAAAACTTGGACTCTGGCATAAGGGAGGGCAATGTAGTCATTGGTAGTTTATTCCATCAAAAGAGAGTAAAAATCGAAAATCTTCAGCAAGAATAATCTGTTATTCAATAAGTGGTCACTGACGTCGGTGAGATAAATTACTCATATGACAACATCCCTTCTGAAAGTCATTTAATTCAGCGCCATCTTTAGACAGATTAAAGTCCACTGTTGTTTGATTTTCAACATTTTCACAAGAAATTGCAGTGTTTCTGCTCATATTGACCTATTTCACTTTATAAACTGGCACAAAAAGTGCTTCATTCTTTCTGTCAGAGTAGAAGCGTTCAGCATAGTCAGTCACATCGACTGCTATGTGGGTCATTGCTCAGAAATCAGCTCACTTTTTTTATAAGCTTTGTCTTATGGAAAAAGTGCAGCTCTTTTTTGAATGTGACCCCGTCTCTTTCAATCTATTTGATTGGGTCACGGTTTATCCAAAAGATGAGGTTGAAAATATGAATAGCGCCAATATGACTACATTAGCTGAACAAGACTACAGCTTAGAAGAACTGCAAAAAGAAGCTCGTATGGGAGCTTTGGGTCAAGAAACCTTTGAACGCGAAGTCCGAGTGATTGATTTATCTGACTTTGAACAACGTAAATATGAGATTGCGGAACAACTCTGGACGGCTGCCACTGATATTGGTTTCTTTCAGGTCTCGCATCATGGTATTCCACTTGAGCAGATTCAAACTGCATTTGACATGACACAACAGTTTTTTGATCTGCCTGAACCGGTCAAAGCACGCTACCCACTTCATCGAAATGCAGGTTGGGAAAGTAAGGCTCAAGTTCGTCCATCAACCAGTACCCCAGACCAGAAAGAATCCTACCAAATCACTCGCCCACGTATGGATGGACTTTATCCAACCGAGCAAGAGCTGCCTGACTTTAAAAATACCATGCTTGAATTTGAACAAGCGTGTTGGCACGTGGGTATGAAAATACTCTCCTGTTTTGCTTATAAACTGGGTTTTGCAGATAACTTTTTTAGCCTTGCTCATGATCCTGAACAAGACAGCTATCAAAGCACTTTAAGAATGTTGCATTACTATGCTATTGATCCTGCTCTGAAAGATCAATTAGGTCTATGGCGTGCAGGCGCACATACCGATTTTGATTGTTTAACCTTATTGTTTCAGCGTAATGGTCAAGGTGGTCTGCAAGTGTGCCCAGGTAAAGATATGGAGCAACAACAATGGACCAGTATCGAACCACGAGATGATGTGATCACTTGTAATATCGGCGATATGTTAATGCGTTGGAGTGATGATCAATTACCTTCTAATTTCCATCGAGTCAAAAATCCAGAAGCAGATGAATACCAAGGAGCACGTTATAGCCTCGCTTTCTTCTGTCAAGCCAATGAAGATGTGCTAATTGAAAGCCCACAAAAGAAATATCCAGCAATTACAGCCAAGGAATATTTAAAACAACGCATCAGTGCGAATTTTAAAGGGAAATACTAATCGTTGATTCATTGTAGACAGAGGTAAATCGTCTCTGTCTACTCTTAAAAAATATCGATTTATTTTTTCCGTTTATGATCTTTTCCGTGATCTCTTCTTGGTTCTTTTAGGTACCGCTTTTTGAGGAATATTGATTTTTCCCGTACCTAAACCTCTGAAAAAATAGTTAACAAGATAAATGAATAAAAAACCAAAATAGAAAAATGGAAAGATCGTAATAGTGCTAATACATGCTTCCCAAAAAATTACGCCAATTCGATAATTATAACTTAACTGGATGAGTGCACCTCTACGGCTACCATCCTGAAAGGAAATTTCATCATGTAGAAAATGTAGGATGCCGATTAAGAGGAATAAGAAAAATATACCTGAAACAATCGTTTTTTTTATTAATGGTTTCTCCAGCCATGGATATTTCTCCGATGCTTTAAACTCGGCCTGAAAAAATTTACTATAAATTTTTTCCTGAAACGCCTTGCTCACGCCGACTCTCTTAATGAATAAGAAGCACAAATAACCTCCGAAAACAGAGGTTACAATCGTATAATAAATACTTGAAAGAATAGTAAAAAATGGCAATGGACCTTTAGTCCCTACCGTAATCAACATCTGCTCTGTGATATAACGATAAATCTCATACTGCCACTGATTGCGTGGATATGCTGGAAATAAAAATAACGGTAAAATAAATACAATAATCAAAAGGCTAATATGTATTTTCGCCTGTCTTTTTTCTTTAGCTCGTTGTTCAAGCGCCAAACGTCTTTGTTCTAATTTTTCTTGCTTCTTTTGCTTTGTGTGCTGTTCAAGCAATTCTCTTGCTACATAACGTTTTGTTGACATAGAAAATCAATATTTATGTTTTATATAAAAATCTTAATTAGAAAATAATAAAGATATGCGAATATTCATAGAATCAAGAATTCTAAATTAAAATGAGCAACCTTCCAATATTATAAAGTACATATCTTCTTTTATAAAATTTATACAGTCAGAGATTCACAATCTCTGACTGTACTGATGCATTGGAGTGATGATCAATTACCTTCTAATTTCCACCGAGTCAAAAATCCAGAAGCAGATGAATACCAAGGAGCACGTTATAGTCTGGCGTTCTTCTGCCAAGCCAATGAAGATGTGCTGATCGAAAGCCCACAAAAGAAATATCCAGCAATTACAGCGAAGGAATATCTAAAACAACGCATCAGTGCGAATTTTAAAGGGAAATACTGATTATTTAGATAGGGTTTGAAGTAATTTTCAAACCCTATCTAGTCGTCAACATACTTGAACTATGGTTTGGCATTGTTGAGTTACTGGATCGTGGAAGACGTATGCAGCAGCCTCATCATGAAAATAATCTGGAATTGTAATTTGCCCTAGAAAGACTAATGGTTTTTTCTCTCCTATCGGCCAAGCTGGTGCTTGGAGCCATTTAGGTGGTTTCTTTGCATAGCGAAAGAGTTCCAATATTCTGCATTGTAGCCATTTTTTTAATTCATCTTTTGATAGTTTTTCTGGGGCTTCTTGCATAAGTTGTTGTACATAACTTGGATCAAGTTCCAACCACTTTGGTTGAACTACAGCAATAAGCTTAACCATATCAGCCTTACCACTAGACACTCGCACGTTAATCCCTTGTTGTTCTTTTAAATATTTTACAATCACGGATTCGGCATTCAACACATCAATCGGATTGCGATAATTTAGAGTGATCAAATAATGATAAAGCGTGTGGGCAGCAAGTGCGTATTGTGGAGCTAGCTCAGCAGATAATAATTTTTCAATATCAGGATCATTGTATAAAGCATCTTCGAATAAGCGCGTTTCCATATGGCCTTCGACAAATTGCACTAATATATTAACTGTAGATAACATAATATTTATCAATCCTTTGCCAATTTAACCCTTAAGCATTAACTTTTACCACCATAGCGACTACTACACTGGTCGTATAAGCTTAATGCGTTTCCCTGCAATGGTCACGCCACGCAAAAAAGCAGCCTCCAAACCACGAATGACATTCGTAGCTAGACACGTCTGCAAATCGGAATAATCAGCGAATTTAGCATTAACAGGGTCATGGAACTCGGCTCGTCGATCAACGCTAGTACGAACGAAATGTTTTTCTTCCAGACCATAAGCGGCTTGTTTCAGGTCAGGAACAGGAATGCCAATCGACCAGCTTTTTTCTTTGTCTGACGGATAGGTGACGCAACACTTGCCAAGCCCAATAACATCGCCGTGGTTAAACACCAAATACATCAAGAGTCGCCACTCACCCAAATCTTCAGTGTTTATCGACGGCGTGAGTGTCTCAATGTATTTGTTAGCCAACGCCTCAATCGCATTTATATCTACGACATCATTCAGCTTCATCACTCCAATGTATGAAAGAACTCTGATCTTCGGATAATTGTGCATTTTTTCCCTATAAATTTGTATATCGTAAACTGTAATAGCTCAAATCTGAATTGTTCTTTATCATGGTAAAAGAGTACTTAAGCGCAAATCGATACGAATTTGAAAAAAAAAGTCCGCCTTTCTAAAAATAGTTTTATCGGGTCTGAGCACGTTTGAGAATAGCATCCCAATCTATCTGCATGAGATTCGACAATTCAGTTTTGAAGTAACTGTCATGGTGCCCGATATATGCGGGAAAATTTATTAATGGATGATTATTCCATTGTTGCGCAAACCAATGTTCTATCAATGTTGACGCAGTTGCCCAAGGATCAACTTCATCCCATTCTTCATCATTAGCATAATTATCGTAATCATATATCTCCACAGGAATTGCAATCGTATTATCAATTAGAAAGTCATGTTTATTAGAATTAATAGAATTACCGTACTCATCCATCGCCCATAAGCTCACAGAAAACTGACTATCAAACTGTGATGAATCGTATTCTATAAGCAAGAACTTTGTTGTGTCATGCCATGATCGATTAGACAACATGGCTAACTCTGTGTTTAATTGATGTTCTATAGATTTTAAATGTGCTTGTGCAACTTTAATGAACTGCTTTTTATCAATACTCATTATGATCGCTCGACATCAATTCAATATCTTTCAAATATTAAGATTTATAAAAACAGGCAAAACTCTTGATTCAAAAACTACTTCATATTCCAATCAAGAACACAAGGCTTCTCTTGCAGGGTATCTTCTGGTTCTATTTCGTAAACCTTATAAGAAATAAAATTATATCAAGAAAAGAATCTAAAAAAGCTTCTGAATGCACTAGATTACTGAACAGAATAGGCCATTTAAAAGAAAATATAAAAGCATGGTTTAATGGTTACAAATTCACGATCTCTGACTGTACTAAAGCCTCAGTGATCCAGCACGGTTGAGATAAATGATGGACATCACAATTACTGCCACCACCAATGCGATCTACGACCAGAAAATCACTATTTGCTTCCAAAGTAATTAAAGGATGATGCCATACCCCTTGATGGTAGGTAATTCCCTGCTGCCCATTGCTGATAAAAGCTTGAATCCGTTGCTCATCAGGTCGCGTTTGATCAAAAGGCAACGCCACAACAACAATAAACTTCTGTTGCTGTAATGGAATAAAAGACTGTGAACCATACGGATGTCGTTCCAACATCTCAATCTGAAATGGAATGGGAGTTGCAAACAGATTATGAAAAATACTCATCCCTACCGCGACCTGATCGCCTGACACCTGTGCAAGAGATAAGGCGTGATAGCGTTCAGTGAGTCCCTGATTAATCGGAATAAAGTCTTTGTTGCTCTTTTCAATCACATCCCCAAAATCAGCAAAACTGTCTTGAGTTAAAGGCCGAATTTCAATATTTTTTTCATGCATAGGTTGATTCTCTTTAGATCAGTTGCATCGCGTGAGCAACACTGTCGCGCAAGACAACTTTTGCGCTGTTGCTTTATTTGCTTAAAAATAACTACAGGTTATGCAATCAAATTAAAATCAAAAGCTCAAAAACCAATGGCTGCGCCATTGGTTTTTGAGGGTGTGCTAAGGGGCTTCGCCCCTTAAATCCCTGAAAAATCATTTTGCAACCAGTGCCGCTTTCCCCCATAAACGAATCCGACTAATCCCGCCATCAGGAATCATATTGACGCGGATATAATTCACTTTTTGATGTTGAAGCACTTCTGCAACATACTCATGAATATTGTCCATGCTCAAAGGTTGCTGTTCCAATAAAAAAGGCCAGAACATACTCTGCGGAATAAGTTGCGCATCGGTTGCATCTTCAATATAAGCAGCTTGAATCGAACAAAACGCAGGAAAATTCCCTTTAAAATACGCGGTATCTACATCAATTTTTTCAATCTGGCCTGTTTGTCCCAAAGCAATAATGCACCAATCAAAACCAGGGGCACGGCGACGTTTGGTCTCCCAACCATCGCCCATATTTAAGCCTCGCTCAGGACTGAGTAGATTATTCGGATGGCCGAAATGCGCATCGCTAAAGGCCACAATACGCCCGCCATTTTTCAAACCAATCAAATCCATCTGCTGGGTTGTATCGACATTTTCGAGCAGCACACGGCCATACACTCTTAAACGTGCAATACCGCCATCAGGGAAAATATTAATGCGGATATGGGTAATTTTCTGAGCGGCACAGTCGAAAAAATGATGCTGGTCTGGAGATAAAACTGAGTTTTCTAATAACGTCGTCCAAGTAATACCTTCCAATTGATTATCTGGCGCATAGCAGCCCTCAACGGAAGCAGAGGCTGGATAATTGCCTGTAAAAAATGAGGTATCAATATCAAATCCAGATACAAGCCCTGTCACACCTAAACGAACAATACACCAATCATAACCAGACTCACGCTTACGTCGCGTTTCCCATCCATCCATCCATTTGCCATTGTCATCATATTTTCCTTCAATGAATTGAGCGGGTGTGCTTTGCAACATTCTTGCCGCTTCTGCAAAAAACTCATCGGAACAACTTATGATAGTTGCACCAATTCTGGCATCAGCAAGATTGGTTAATGCCTGCAAATGGGTCGGTAAAGCTACGGTTTTAGCAACATGCACTGTCATTGATCATTCCTGAAGGTTTCATTTCTATTCTATTATGCAAGATCCAGTCCAACTGGTCTGACCTGTTGTTAAAAATATAGCTATTTTTAAGCAACAGCACCAACAAAAAGATAAATTTTGTGTAGAATCAAACTGTTTATTTTTATATTTAAGGTGCGTTACTGATGAGTCCACAGGCTATGCTCAATGGAAAATCCTCTCAGGTGACTGAGCAAGCGGTGGAAGTGATTCATCAACGCATTCAACAAAATACTTATGCAGTTGGTTCTGCCTTACCCTCACAACGTGATCTTGCCCTCCAGTTGGGAATCAGCCGCGCTTCTTTACGTGAGGCATTAACCCGTCTTGCCGCTTTAGGATTGTTGGAAATTAAGGCGGGTAAAGGGGTTTATGTGATTTCACAGCATAGCCAAGCCGCTGAACAATGGGATGGCGAACACCGTGTTTCGCTTAAAGATTTCTATCAATTACGTTATGTATTGGAAGGTTTCTGTGCCCTGCTTGCATGTGAGTACTTAACCGAAGAGGATAAGTCGACCCTCCAACAACACTACCAATCACTTGCCAGTGCAATCAAACAGCAGAACTGGCAAGCAGCCTCTGAATTTGATTATGCTTTTCATCGGCACATTATTGAACTTAGTCACAATCAATCAATTATTCAAACACTTAAAATGCATACTGAATGGATTAAAAAAAGCCAGATCCTGCCTTTCGTTCAACCTAATCTGGCATTTAAAACCATTCAAGAACATGAATTAATTCTGCAAGCCTTATTTAAGCAAGATGCAGCTGCGGCTGAAAAAGCCATGCAAGCGCATATTATTGGTGCTGCGCAACGGGCGGGTGTGTACTTTTCTCGGCATAACAGCTCAATCTAAGCACGAAAATTAAATCTGCACCACTTTGCCCCATGCTTTGAACCACATCAATGCAACCTTTCTATTTTTGCTTTTTAATAAAGCAAATTATCTGGTATGACCAGTAAAACCAGTTGCTAAAATTGGCACACTTCTCGCTTAGAACTGTTTAGAAACTTATTTATATATTTAGGGTCTGAACGATGAATATTGCGATTGTAGGTGCAGGTATGGGCGGTTTGACTGCTGGTATCGCTTTAAAAAAATTTGGTCATCAGGTCACAATCTATGAACAAGCTGCCGAAATCTTACCTGTTGGGGCCGCTATTTCACTTTGGTCAAATGGGGTTAAGTGCCTCAACTATTTGGGCTTAACCGATCAAATTCAGGCGCTTGGTGGACAAATGGAATCTTTGGCTTATGTGGATGGACTGAGCCAACAAACCATGACCCAATTTAGCTTATCACCTTTATATAAAGAAGTCGGGCAACGTGCCTACCCTGTCGCCCGAGCAGATCTACAACAATTATTAATGCAGCAATTTGGTCTGGAAGATATCAGACTGGGCATGAAAATGACGGCGATTGAAAGCCATCAAGATGATGTCACCCTTCATTTTCATGATGGCTCACAAATTACAGCCGATTTACTGATTGGTGCAGATGGCACACATTCGCTCACCCGAAAATTTGTCCTCGGTTATCAGGTTGAACGTCGCTATGCAGGTTATGTGAATTGGAATGGTTTGGTTGATATTGATGAAGCCATTGCACCTGCCATGCAATGGACGACGTATATCGGTGAAGGTAAACGTGTCTCACTGATGCCTGTTGCCCAAAATCGTTTTTATTTTTTCTTTGATGTTCCGTTAGCGGCTGGGCTGGCCAATCAACGTGAACAATATAAGCAAGACCTCAAATCCCATTTCAGCGGCTGGTGTGAGCCTGTACAAAAACTGATTGGAGCTTTAGATGAGCAAAAAACCAATCGTGTCGAAATTCATGACATTGAACCGTTTATGGATTTTTATAAAGGACGTGTGGTGCTGCTCGGTGATGCAGCGCATAGCACCACCCCAGATATCGGACAAGGCGGCTGCCAAGCCATGGAAGATGCGATTTATCTTGCTCGTGCCTTGCAAATCAATACCTTTGGTTTAGAGGATGCATTGGCACGTTATCAAAATAAGCGCAATGATCGCACTAAGGAAATGGTGCTCCGAGCACGTAAGCGTTGCGATGTCACCCATATGAAAGATCCTCAAGTGACTGAAGAATGGTATCAATCGCTGTATCAAGAACAAGGTTCACATATCATGCAAGGCATCATCAGTAATATTATCGGCAATCCACTGGATTAAATCCTTAAAGGGGGCACTTATCAGCCCCCTCCTTTTGAGTTAAATCAACAACGATTTCTTAAGCCGCCAATAAGGCTTTTGCTGCGGCACGATGCTTCGTTTTCAGTTCCTCTAAATCAAGCCCCTGAATCTCGCCATGTTTGACTTGCCACTGACCTGCAACCATCACATGTTCTGCTTTATCTGCACCACACAAGAGTAAGGCTGCAATCGGGTCATGACTACCTGAGAATTTCAATTCATCGAGTTTATAACAGGCTAAATCGGCCTGATAATCAGGTGCAAATTGTCCTAAATGCTGTCCACGCCCTAATAGTTGCGCAGAACCATGGGTTCCCCAATGCAAGGCCAACTCAGGGGTAATCCTTTCGGCACCGTATTTTAAACGCTGTAAATACATGGCCTGACGAACTTCCAGAATTAAATTTGAAGCATCTCCAGAGGCAGAACCATCAACCCCCAAACCGACCTTGGCACCTGCCTGCATTAAATCAAGAGTTGGACAAATCCCTGAGGCGAGGCGCATATTGGAATGGGGACAATGACAAATCCCTACACCCGCCTGCCCTAAACGCTGAATTTCATCCGCATTAAAATGAATACCATGTGCCAACCAAGTCCGTTCATTCAGCCAACCCACGTGTTCTAAATAATCCACCGTACGCATACCAAACTTTTCCAGACAAAAGCTTTCCTCATCCAAGGTTTCGGCAAGGTGTGTATGCAATCGAACATCCAGTGTCTGGGCAAGTTGCGCGCTTTCTCGCATAATCTCCTGTGTGACCGAAAAGGGTGAGCATGGGGCCAAAGCAATATTGACCATGCCATTATCCCCCCGTTGATGATATTTCTGCACCAAGCGCTCACTGTCCCTTAAAATAACCTCCATGCTTTGCACAGTATGCTGTGGCGGTAAACCACCCTGTTCTTGTCCGAGACTCATCGAACCACGGGTTAACATCACCCGCATTCCCAATTGCTGCGCGGCATTAACTTGAATATCAATCGCATCGGTCAATTGTTGCGGGAATAAATAATGATGATCCGCAGCAAAGGTACAGCCCGATAACAACAACTCGGCCAAAGCCACTTGAGTCGCCACATGTAACTGTTCTGGATTTAGACGTGCCCATACCGGGTACAGATTAACCAACCATGGAAATAAAGGTAGATTAACCACAGGTGCCCAAGCCCGAGTCAAGGTTTGATAAAAATGATGATGGCTATTCACCAACCCAGGAATCACCACCAAATCTTTGGCATCGAATATGTCATCACATGGCAGACTCGGTTGCTGGTCCTTTGCCAAGACCTCGATGATTTTATTATTTTCAATTACCAAGCCATTACTCGCGTCGAGTTGATTCGCGGTATAAATTGCAAGTGGTTGTTTAATCCAGATTCTTGAACGGCTATTTAAGCTGGCCATCATGATTATTACCTCGTCCTTTAAAATTTGTAGCTCAGTGCAAAACGGTTTTGTAAGAAATTCTTGTCATAGCGTGGAGAAGTCTGAATCCCTGCAAAATTACTGACACTAAAACCTTTCAAAGCACCCTTGAAGTTATAAATGCCGAACAGCATGTATTCAGATTGGTTTCGACTGGCGAGATTTTCAGCCTCTTTTAAATCCATAAATGAATAACGTGCTCCTGCAATCACTTGATCTGTCAGTTTGCCCTCCAAAGACACCATCAAGGCATTGCCCGCACCTAAATCTTGGGTACTGGTAAAAAAAGGTTGTGCAAAAATTTCACCAGACGATGTCTGACTGGCATAAGGCATGAGTAACGCGCCATTTAAATAGCTGTTTTGATCGGGCTTAATATAGTTATAGGCCAGCTTCAAAGTGGCAGCGGGTAAAACTTTCAACGCAGCTTGGACACCCCAAACCTGACTATTGACCTCGCCTGCAAGTGCCTTGCCCTGATCCTTGCCAGACATATATTGCAGTGAAAACTCAGGAGCATAATTCAATTTTGGAAATGCCAGATCCGCTTGGGTATAGATCAAACGTAGATAATCATCATAATCCTGATACCACAGTTGTGTTTTCAGGGTCTTATCATCCGCTAGTGCAAAGCGTTTCCCAGCACCAATCGACCAAACTCCATCGGTTTGCAATTTTGAATTTTGACGTGAGCTTTTGGTGAACTCATCTTCCGCATAACTTTTATATTTATTTACTTTGGTCAGGCGCAGGAAATCATTGTTATTCCCGATCTGTACATCCGCAGCTTGATATAAGAACATCAATACACGGCGGTCCGCATAATCTCCCATAAACGGCAAATTGAGACGCTGATTCCCGACGGTCACCCGAGCCAAATCATTTTTCCACGTCAGATAGGCTTCTGCTAAACCATCACGATCTTCTTTTAATTCAGAGACTTCATCATTTTTGTTTTTTTCATCTAATCGGCGTTGAATATCATAGCCAATTCCTGCCTGCACTCCATAAAAAGGCGCTGTTTCATATTTGATATAGCCGCCAATCACCGTGGTATCTTGATTTAAATTATTCACAAAATAACCATTATTGAGTGAATAATAAGTAGACTTGACCACACCATGCACGCTACCACAGGCAAATACAGCGGAAATCGATTCAATTGAATTGTCCTGAGGCTGACAATCTTGTTGCAGATTAAATAAAGCATTTAAGCTGGTATCGGCAGCCCATGCAGGTAGTGTTGTCCCCATAGCGACTGCGAAAGCAACCGATGTTAAGTGAATTTTTTGCATAGATATCCCCTAGATCTTGGATCTAAAAATTGATTTAAAACGTTTAAAACCGACCTGCTGATGCTTTAAAAATCTTGCTTTGCACTTTTTTAAAGCCAAAACTCCCCCAGACCTATTCAAAATTGAATAAGTGACGTCTAACGATGTGCAGGTAAAAAGCAGGATTCAGTTTGAATATTCAATTCTGAATCCGTGATGATCAATGCCCTGAATTTAAGGGCAAGCTTGCCACTTCCACAGATTTTTTAGTGAATGGAAGATGATTGAAAATGATGTTGAGTAGAATTGCAGTAATACAGGTCGAACTGATCCCAGAGTGTAATAACATCTGCACAGAAACAGGGAATTGTGCATAAAACTCATGGTTTACAATCGGAATCATGCCAATCGCCAATGAGGTCGCGACAATAATCAGGTTCTTATGCTCGTTATAATCCACTTTTGCTAAAGTGCGAATTCCACTGGCTGCGACCGTTCCAAACAGGACAATCCCCGCTCCACCTAATACCGGCATCGGAATGGATGCGACTAAACGCCCCACAATCGGCAGTAAACCTAAAACAATCAGAATTCCCCCAGCAGTTGCCACTACGAATCGGCTCTTAATGCCAGTTATCGCCACCAGTCCAACATTCTGTGCAAATGCCGTTTGCATAAATGAACCAAAGATCGGTGAGATTGCACTCGATAACATATCTGCACGTAAGCCATCCCCAATCCGTTTAGAATCGACTTTGCTGCCCACGATTTCACCAATCGCAATAATATCTGCGGTGGTTTCCGTCATCACCACCAAGGTCACAATCACCATGGAAAGAATGGCAGAAAACTCAAAGACAGGAGAACCGAAGTGGAAAAAGCTCGGCAAAGCAAAGATAGAGCCTGAACCCACATTAGAAAAATCAGTGAATCCTGCAAAATAAGCCAGTATTGTTCCCAACACAATCGCAATCAAAATTGCAAGCCGACGCAAAATTTGGCTGCGTAACATACTAAAAATAATCACAATCGCTAAGGTCATTAATGCCAAACCGACATTGGCTGGATCCCCCCAGTTTTCAGCTTTAGGATTGCCGCCCATAATCCAGCGGATTGCCACAGGCGTCAGCGAAATACCGATCATGGTAATCACACAACCCGTCACCACTGGTGGGAAAAAACGGATGATTTTTGCAAAAAATGGGGTGAGCAACAGGCCAATAATCGACGCCACAATGACTGCACCAAACGCCGATGCCAAACCACCACCTGTGGTCACAATAGCAAGAATGGTGGCGACCCCTGCAAAAGATACACCCTGAACAATCGGCAATTTCGCCCCAAAATGCTTGAAACCAACGGTTTGCAAAACTGTGGCAATTCCCCCAACAAATAATGCAGCCGCTACCAACAATCCAATTTCCGAGGCTTGCAAACCTGCCGCAGCGCCAATAATTAACGGTGGTGCAATGATGCCGCCATACATGGTTAAGACATGCTGCAAACCATAAATGAGGTTTTTGTTCATGCCTAAATATTGATGTTCTGCTGATCCGTGAGCCTCACGGTCTAAGTTGTCTTGCTGCATGGGTTAATTCCTCAAATTAAATTCATAATGTCCACATTGCTTGAGTTGGTTTAGCTGCCACGATAGGTTGAATATGAAAACGGACTGATTAATAACGGCACGTGATAGTGCTGTTGAATATCAGCGACCTTAAAATCAATACACACACGTGGATAAAAACTTTCGGTATTCAAAGCTTGAAAATAATCGGCAACTTCAAAAATTAATTGGTAATTGCTCTGCACAAATACATCGATGTTGAATGTTTTAATACGACCATCGGTATCGGTAAGTTGCTGATCTAATAACACATAGCCTTGATCCACTTGCTGCAGTAATTTCACCAGAACCTTTGACGCAGGCTGACCCAGTGATGCATTTAAAATATGTGTGCTGATACCCGCCATTATTGAATCTCCTGATTTAAACGAAGCAGTGCAATTTCCCCTAATTGCTGCTTCACTTCGGCTTGCTCTTGTTCTGCTGTGTTTTTGAGTCTGCGTTGCAGCTCAGACAGTATCTGTTGCCCTGAACGACCTGCTGCACGAATCAGATAGATATGCCCAAATTTGTGCTCATAATCTAAATTGCCCTGATAAAGTGCCAGTTGCAGCACTGCATCGGTTTGGATCTGCCCTTGTTCTTGCTGAGAAAACTGCTGCTCTTTTTCAGACAACACCGCTGCCGCTTTTTTCTCGCCAATACGTGGATGTTGCGCCAAGGCCGTAGAAATTTCAGGCCATTGCCAGGTTTGGGCTTGTGCAAGCGCTGTTTTATAAAGCTGTTCTTTAGAGCTGTAAGGACGTTGCTGTAGCAATTCAGAAATCCAAGTGGGAATGTGCACACAGCCTTGCAAAACCCGTTGGGCCTCACCTGAATCTAGCTGATTGAATGTTTCGAGTTGCATCGCTGCTCCAATTTAACGCATTGTCTGACTGGTCAGACCAGATATCATAAATTAAGCAATGAATATGCCAACTATAAAAATTCACAGTAAAAGATTGCCGAGCTGATTTTTATTTTTTAAACTTAATTAATTATTTATATTTAAAAATCAATTTAAAATAAACCACCACTATTTAATTTAAAATAATTTGACTATAAAAATACTCTCTGTTATTTTTTAAAGGCTCAAACGATCTTATATATTTAAAGCACTTACATAATAATTTAAGATCAAATAAAAACCAAAAATCATGATTTATTTTAATAATCAAAAGAGAAAATAATATGTGTACCGAATTTATTTTACCTCAAGCAACAGGCTATCGTATTTCTGGGCGTACTATGGATTTTGCCGCCACATTTACTTGGCAACTGGCTGCAATCCCATTGGCAACGTCCTTAAAAGCAATTAATAGCTTAAGTCCGAATACATCAGCTTATCACTGGACTGCAAAATATGGTTTTATGGGGATTGGGATTAAGCTCCCTTTAAATCTGCTTGATACCAAACTATGTGATGCCATGAATACAGAAGGATTTTCGGCAGCCGCACTTTGGTTACCCCCTTCGCGTTATCCGAAAAAAGCCGACGCGCCACCAAATGCTAAACTCATTTCAGCTTTGGATATTTGTGGCTGGGCTGCGTCTAACTACAACTCAGTTGAAACCTTAAAAAAGGATTTATCTGCCATTCAACAAGGACTGCCGACCTCTCTGGGGGAAGTTTTATATTTTTGGGATCCGTTACAGTTTTCTGAGCACAGCGAGTTTAATCACACGGATGAGCTCAAAAATTTAATCCCGATTCATTTCCAGTTTCACGATAAAACGGGGGCAAGTCTGGTACTTGAATTTCGTGATGGACAATTGTCAATTACCGACAACACCGATATTGGTGTCATGACCAATACCCCATTTATTGAATGGCATCGTACCAATTTAGAAAATTATCTGGGCGTCACCAATGTTGAAACTGACAATCAAACCATCATTGGGCTCAATGTCAATAAAGCAGGCAATGGTGGTGGTTCGATTGGACTTTCTTCTTCCGCATTGCCTTCAGATCGATTCCTGCGTACAGCATTCACCCTGAATTATTCAATTCCTTGGCTAAACCAAACTCAACGCCCAAGTAATACTGCTGCGATTGCACATGTGATGAATGTGATTAAAGGCATTTATGTCACACGCGAACAATGTATTGATCAAAGCGGCAATATCAAAGGTGACTATACTCAATGGGAAATCGTTCGTGATCACAGCAATCAGGTTTTCTATATTTCAACAACGGCAAGCTTAGGGTTTTGGCAAGTAAACTTCTCAGACTATCAACTGGAACAAAATGCTCAACCACAATTTGCTGTGATTTCTGATGCTGTACAGATGCCTGTTTTAACTGCAGCAACTTAAAACTAAATCAATGAAAAATGGCAATCACTAAGATTGCCGTTTTGTTTATTTCAATTTCAGCTTAATTCAAGCTATATGCAATCACATAATCACCATGATCAGGCGACTGACGTGCACCACCCGCAGTAATCATGACATACTGTTTACCGCTTTTCGGAGACACATAGCTGATCGGTGTACCTTGGCTACCCACGGGTAAACGCGCTTTCCACAGCTCCTTACCAGAAGATGAATCTAATGCACGCAAGTAATAGTCTTGCGTCGCAGCAAAGAATACCAAACCACCTTGAGTTGCCATTGGTCCACCAATGGTTGGCATTCCAATTGGTGCTTTAAGCCCCATTTTGATGCCCATCGGGCCCGTATCTTGCACGGTTCCCATTGGAACCTGCCATGCAATTTGACGGGTTTTCATATCAATTGCGGTCATGGTGCCATAAGGTGGTTTTTGGCATGGGATATTCAACTTCGACCAGAAGCGATCTTTATTGACTTTATAAGGTGTGCCTTTCATCGGCACTGCGCCCATGCCTGTATTGACTTTCTCTCCGCCATTGGCTTGAACAGCTAAGTCTTCTGGCGTTTGTTCAATCAACTGAATCCACAGTCCTAAACGCATGTCATTGACGAACATATACTGATGACTTGGATCAAAGGCAATGCTGCCCCAGTTCATGCCGCCCAAAGAACCAGGAAAGCTCAAAGATTTATCGGTGCCCGGTGCAGTGAATAAACCGTCATAACGCATCGATTTAAAGTTAATTCGGCACATCAACTGGTCAAATGGCGTTGCACCCCACATATCCGATTCAGTTAAGGTTTGATTGCCAATCTGTGGCATTTCCACCGAACGTGGTTGAGTTGGGCTGTATTGCTCACCTTTGATATCAGCAGGTTTAACGGGCTGCTCAATCACTTTGGTCAGTGGTTGACCCGTTACACGATCTAATACAAAGAACTGGCCTGATTTGGTGCCAATCACCACAGCAGGTTTATTGCTACCATCCTTCATTGGGAAATCTACCAAGCTGGGTTGCATTGGCAAATCGAAATCCCATAAATCATTATGAACGGTTTGATAGACCCACTTTTCCTTGCCAGTGGTTGCATCCAAGGCCAGAACGGATGAGTTGTATTTATGATCTAAGGGTTGACGATTACCGCCCCATACATCGACCGATGAGCTACCCATTGGCAAGAATACTGTGTTCATTTGCGGATCATAAGACATGGCTGCCCAAGAGTTGGCAGAACTGCGCTTATAGGTTTCACCTTCTTGTAACACATGGTTTGGATCTGGATTACGTGGATCAAAGGCCCAACGCAATTCACCTGTAATGACATCGTATGCACGAATAACTCCACCTGGCATATCGGCAGCAAAGTTATCCGCGATACGACTACCCACCACAATTACAGTTCCTGCAATGGTTGGTGCAGATGTCACCTCAAAACGTGGAGCAGTGGTGCCCTCACCCAAGCCTTTAAGCAAGTCAACCGTGCCCTCCACACCAAAATCTTTACAACGTTCGCCCGTATCTGCATTGACTGCAATTAAGCGACCGTCGGGTGTATTGGTATAAACACGACGTAGGCATGAGGTATTGTTTGCCACCGCTTTTACTGGTGTCGCTCCCGCTAGATTCGGTTGAACCAGCGCTTGCGTTGAGTCAAAATAAGCAACACCACGACAACGCTCCCATGCATCCGATTTGGAATTGACTTCCACTTTCCAGAGTTGTTTACCAGAGTCCGCTTCCAAGGCGAAAATGTTGTTATGCGGGGTACACAGGAAAATCTTATTGCCCACTTGTAGCGGCGTCATTTGATCTTCTGCACCATTTCCCGAACCTGTGGTGAAATCACCAGTTCGAAAACGCCAAACCTCTTTTAATTGATGTACATTGTCCCTTGTGATCTGATCCAATGCAGCAAAACGACTTCCGCCTGCATCCTGACCATAATGCTGCCAGTTGGTCTGCTTCATATCGGTTTTTACTGGAACCAAAGGCAAGGCCTGCCCAGAGGCCGCAACCGTTGGATGTGGCTGGAACATCTGATAAAAACCTATCACCATGCCGATAACCGTCAATATTCCCAAACCATAAGCTGGTAGATCGGCACTCGGTTGAAATTGATAACGACGGATGGCAGGTAAAGTAAACATCAGCGCGGCAAATAAGCCTGCTGGAAACATCAGTCTTGAAAATAAAGGCCAGAACTCCCAACCAGCATCGATCAATGACCAGATGATCGTTCCTACAAAAACCAGACTGAATAACCATACACCCAATGCTTTTTTCTTAAAAATAAAAACAGCAGAGATCAGCGTGAGTACACCCGAGATCACGAAATACCATGATCCACCCAGCGTCGCGAGTTGAAACCCACCGACTGTAAAAAACAGGCCTGTGAGCAATAAAACCAGACCTAAAATAAAACACCATATTTTCAATATGGTATGCGAGCTTGAAGATTCAGACATCTGTCATACTCCTGTATTAGAAATTCACACGCATGCTCAAACCTGCAACCCATGCATCATCCACTTCTTTAACACCCGCAGGTTGATGAATATATTGCAGGTTCGGTCTTAACATGACCGCAGGTGACCACTGATAGGTATAGTTCAATTCGACATTGAGCTCATCACGCTGAACAGGTACATAATCGACTGCAAGCGCATCGTATTGGTCATAACCACGGCTCTGGTTAATTTCAATCTGACGATCTTTATAACGATCATTTACGAGGTAATTGGCAATACCAAAACCAATTGAATCATTTGGACGACCATCAAAAGGCCCTTTGTACCAGAGTGCCAGTTGCTGCGTACTGTTGACTGCTGTAGTGGCTTTATCATTCACCACGGCATTAAAACTAACGTACAAACCACGTTTTGGATCGTCGCCTTTTTGGCTGAGTTGTTGTTGTGCATTGAGCCAGAAACTATGTTTGCCATCATGTACCTTGCCCACGGTCGCAATATCATTTGCTTCAGCAGTTGAATAGAGTGCCCCAACTTTATATTCGCCTGATAAGCCATTGAAGGCAGCAAGCTTTGGTCGCCATGCCAGTTCGACAGGAAGGGTTGCCCCTTTGACATGGTCCATATCCAAATTAAAACCATCACGATTACGATCAGTTTTAACATTGTCTGGATTGACCTCATAGACACCTACACCCAGTGTCCATTCAGGTGCGAATTGATATTTAACATTGGCGCCCCATAATCCAACAGGTAAGTTGTACCAGATTGAACCAATCGATTTCCCAAGCTGTCCGCCACACAATAATAAATTCTGGAATTCACATTGTGAGCCATTAAAATCTTCAGACATGCCCATACGGCCAATCTTGAACTGCACCGTATTATCAACGAAGCCCTTTTTCACCCACGCCTGACTCAACCGCCAGATTTTGCCGCGACCATAGATTTCCTGTGAATTGCCGAGTGCACTAGAACGAGGATCTTTAATCCGATCCAGCGTTAAGGCATTACCATCACGTTTGGTGATTAAAAGGCTGGCACTGGTATCTTGCCAGCCTGCAATTTTCTCTAAATCGAAATTGGCACCTAGCGACAGTTGTGCCGTATTTTTAAAAGCATTGTCATCGTTATAGCCGCCATCCAGATTGGTCGCAGCTTGACTCATGATCGAGGCAGTAAATTTATAGCCTTCTTTTTCCAATTGCTGACGCTGACCATTCCAATCACCGAGTAGCCATTGGCGATCTTGTGACCAAGCTTGATCTGCTAAGCTAGATTGAGCAGCGCATACCGCCACTGCCAGACAGCTCATTTTGAGCAATAATGCATTCGACTTCATATTCGGCCTCCTTGCCGTTTATTTCAGTTTTATAGCTGAACTGAGTTCAGATGTTGCACCTACACGGTCAGTGATTGTTGCTGTCACTGAAGCAACTTGCGCTGTTGCTTTCCAAGTCAGCGTTGCAGTTCCTTGTGCATTGGTTGCGGCAACCGCTGAACCTAAATAAAGCTCTGCCTCATTTGAATTTGCCGATGTATTGCCAAAAAACTCGACCTGATAACGCTGGTTCGGCTGGCCTTTGACTTCGACTACAATTTGTCCTTTAGACAAAGTTAATTTCGGTGCCTGAATATTTTGGTTCGGTTGAGCATTACAGCCCTGCTCATCGGGTGTGTTGCAGGTTTTTTGCAAATTCTCTGGATCAATCTTGACTCCATGTCCGCGTGAACCTACAAAATGTGCATGCTCTAAACCCGGAATATCAAAAATAATCGCACCGACACGTTGATTCGGTACGCAACTTCCCCCCGCCTCACAACGTTTAATGTCTTTACCGTTATTCCAGATTAAGTTTTTTGTCAGGGTAATGTGTGCATTGGCATCTTTTTCAGAACGAATCGCGATTCCCACCCGATTGCCATGTACTTTATTGCTGTCAAAAATGTTGCCGTCACCGGTCAGGTTAAAACCATTGGAGTTATTGGTCAGTTCGTTATAAGCAATGTAGTTACGCTTGCCCCAGTTGATCTGTAAGCCATCTGAATAGTTTTCAAATTTATTGCCGACGACTGCATTGTCATTGCCCCACAAGATTTCAATCCCTTGGGATGGTTCAGGATTTGCTGCTGTAGAAATAAAATGGTTATTGGCAACTAAGTTAAACGCTGCGCCACGAGTCAGTTCAAGCCCATCGCCATTGTCTTGAAAATAGTTGTTCAATACTTTGTTGTTATTGGTGGTGGTCGCTGTTGGATTGCCCTTGCCATCATCGCCTGTCAGCATCACCCCTGCACCACCGTAGTTATGCATAATACGGTTGTTTTGAATCAAGTTATTGCTGGCACGGTTCATCAAGATACCAATACAGAAATGACGGATTTCCAAACCTTGAATCGTTACGCCATTGATGTCACGTAACACGATGCCCGGCAAAGTGGTGGTACGCACATTGGTCCCGAATTGCCCTTCAACTGCACCAGGACAGGCTTCAACACCTGTTCCTTTAATATAATTCGATCCATCGACCGCGATAAATTCACCTGTCTTCGCCCATTGCGTCCCAATGATTTTTACAGGCGCTTTGATCTCAGGTAATGGACTATTCACCTGAATGGCATAAGGGGCTTTGCCGACTGCCTGAATCAGAATCTCGCTGGCTTCGGTCGGCTTGCTGTTAGCTTGTTCAATTGCCCAGCGCAAAGAACCTTTATCAGCATCATCCTGATAACGATCAACAATATAAGTTTCTGCTGCTGCCCAACCCGAAACTGCCATAGCGATGGCTAAAGTACTTAAACGTACATAAGTAGTTTTCATGTCTAAAAAATCCTTTTTAAATTATTGTGTCGGTTGAACCGTTTTTAAAAACTGTTTCAGTTGAGTCACGTCGATCTGACCGGGTGCAGATGCTTCACCGATCATGCCAAAGCTAAAGCTCCCCCCCATGTTGGCGGTGGCAATCCGAGAAATCGTACCGAGTTTGCCCATCGACATGGTGAGTAATGGCTTTTTAGATTGCTGACTCACTTTTAAAGTCGCATTCATTAAGGTAAATACATCCTGTTTGTTTTGCGGCATGACTGCAATTTTAAGAATATCCGCCCCTAACTCATCCTGCTTGAGTAAGCGCTCGATGATTTCGGCCTCAGGTGGTGTTTTTTGAAAGTCATGATTCGACATCACAATCAGCACTTTTTTCGCATGCGCCAATTTGACGGTATTCTTCACAATGTGCTGATCACGGAACATTTCTACATCCAGCATGTCCATAAAGGGTTGCTGCAAATACGCCTGATAGGTCTTGCCATAATCTGCATCACTAATCGTTAGCTGTCCGCCTTCGTTATGGGTACGAATGGTGGCGATTAGCGGTTTAGCACCGAGAATCTGTTTTAACTCTTGACCCAAGGCAATCACTTGCTTGCTATCATTGGCAAAGTTTAGTAAATCAATCCGAAACTCCGCGAGATCTGCATCAGCATTCGCTGCAATCACTTTTGCCTGAGCAATTGCCTGCTCTTTGGTTTTGGCTGTGATTGGTACAATAGTTTTCACAGGCAGCTTTGCCAGTTCAGCTAACTCGACCTGCTTTTGCTGATGCTCTTGAGCTTGTGCGGTTTGAACCATCAATAAGGGGCTAACAAGCAACATTACTGCTGCCAGTGTTTTCATTTTCATCTGTATCGTCCTTAATAAATTTTTTGCAACTCTGCGAAGTCTTGCCGAGTTCTCATCTCATTTTTAATCTCTCCTCACCCATCAAAAGTGAGGAGTATTTTCAATTTCAGGATCTAAGTGATTCCGTAATCAGTCATATTTGAAAGGAAGATATTTAAAGCAATGTCTAAATATCAAAGAACACGGTTTCATCATCACCCTGAATACGAATATCAAAGCGATAGACCACTTCACCATCCACGTCACTGCGTTTGGCGATTAAAGTCTGGCGACGTACTGCCCACTCAATGCTGTTTAACACTGGATCATTGGCATTGGCATCCACCTCATCATCAAAATAGATACGGGTGTGCAAACCGATATTAATGCCACGTGCAAAAACTGCGACTGCGATATGCGGTGCCTGAATTGAGCCTTTACGGCCTGCAACAGCGCCTGGTTTTACCGTATTAAAACTCCAGAATCCTGTTTCAAAATTGGCTCCTGTACGCCCCCAACCAAGAAAATGTGGATCGGCAGTTTTACCTTGAGTATCCGCCTGACTTGGATAAACACCATTTGCATCCGCCTGCCAGATTTCCAGCAATACATCTCTTAATGGCAAACCCAGCCCGTCAAAGACTTGACCTTCCAGACGAATACGTTGCCCCTGCGTTTGCTCATTGACTAACTGGTGATTGAAGTTATGCTCAAATACTTCAATATTGGCTTGTTGCGGTAATAAACCGATATGAACATAAGGACCACCTGTTTGTGATGGGGTTTCCTTTAATTCCTGAAAATTCCATGCATTCATCGTTGGTCTCCCTTAAGTCAAATCATTTTCAAAATAAGTCGCACGACGACCACGCAGATGAATATCAAAGCGGTAACAACGGCTATCTGCTTCAATGAAATTGTTTTTATCTTCCAGTGCAATCAAGGCACGACGCTGATCTTCGGAAGGAATGGTTTTTAAAATCGGGCAAGTATCAATCAGCGTATCGCCTTCAAAATAGAACTGCGAAATCAGACGCTGAGCCCAACCATCTGCGATTAAAGAAAAATGGATATGCGCTGGACGCCATTCATTAATTCGATTACGCCACGGATACGGACCTGGTTTGATGGTACGGAAAATATAGAAGCCATTTTCATCGGTTAAGGTACGGCCACAACCACCAAAATTAGGATCCATGGCACCAATAAATTTGTCATTTGGATGACGATAACGACCTGATGCATTGGCCTGCCACACTTCTAATAAAGCATTTTTCACAGGACGGCCAAACTGATCACGCACATAACCATGCACAATGATACGTTCACCCACAGGTAGACCTTCTTTGGCATAGTTCAGGATCAGGTCATTATCTTTAGGACCAAAAATACTTGGTGAAAAATGCGGTGAAGTGACTTCAGTCAAGGTTTCATTAATTGAGATCAATGCATTCTTTGGCGAGCGTAATACACTGGTCTTATAACCGGGTGTATATGCTGGCGGATGATCATCGGTATTACGTTGTGGGTATGCACCTAATGTATGCTTTAACATGCCTGTCTCCTTAATCCTGTGGTTGTGCTGCAATGGGCTGCACGTCAATGCCAAGTTCCTTAAAGACTTCTTCGGCCATATGCATGGCTGCATTGGCTGCTGGCAAACCTGCATATAAAGAACTATGCAAGATCAGTTCTTTCAGTTCATCCTTGGTGACACCATTGTTGAAGCAGGCACGTAAATGCATTCTCAGTTCATCTTCTCGCCCCAAGGCCAATAAGATGGCAATCGTGACCAAACTACGGGTATGACGTGGCAAGCCTTCACGTGACCACACTTCACCCCAAGCAAAACGACTAATAAAGTTCTGGAAATCCTGATTGAAATCATTGAGGTTCGCTAAAGAGCGGCCGACATGTTTTTCACCCAACACTTCGGTACGGACTTTCAGTCCTTGTTGATAACGTTGTTCATCCTTCATGAACGTTGCTCCTCATCTTGAAAATATGAGCCTTAGGTTGCATCGGTATGAGCAACTAGCGATTTAACAAAAATTGCGATGGCCGCTGCCGTAGCAGGAATCATCAATAAACTGAGAATGGCGGTAAACGACCAGTCATTGCCCAATAACACGGCACCAATCCATGCACCGAACACGGCACCGAAACGACCAATTCCTGTCATCCACGCGATACCAGTTGCACGACATTGGGTTGGATAGAAACGTGCACTTAAGGCTGGCATAGACGATTGCGCACCATTAATGGCAATCCCTGCACAGAGCACCAACACAGCCAATAGAGTTGGATTGCTCAGGCTTTGCCCAACAGCAACTGCAAATAAACCTGCAATAAAATAAAAGCCCGAAATAATGCGATTTGGATTAAAACGATCCATTGCCCAGCCAATCACCAAGGCACTGAGTACACCACCGAATTGGAACAATCCGCCGATAAATGCGGCACGCTCCATGGTTGCGCCCGTTTCACGCATCAAGGTTGGTAACCAACTGGTCAGCAAATAAATCACCACCAAACCCATAAAATAGGTCGACCACAATAAAACCGTGCCTTTGGCATATTGTTTGGAGAACAGCATGCCAAACACATTTTTCTTTTCTGCAACAGCAGACTGTTCTTCTGGAATATGAAAATGCTCAGCTGTTTGAACTTTTTCAGGTGCAATATGGCTTAAAATTTTACGGACTTTTGCAGGGTCTTGACCTTTCACGATCAGGAAGCGATAAGACTCAGGTAGTAAGAAAATCACCAACACCATCAGAATTAATGGTGTCCATCCACCCAATAAAAACAGACTATGCCAACCATAAGTCGGAATCAGCCAGCTGCTGATAAAACCACCTGTAGCCATGCCTAAGTTGTAGCCACAGAACATACAGGTCACCAATAAAGAACGACTCCGTTGCGGGCAATATTCTGAAAACAAGGTGGTCGCATTCGGCATCGCCGCGCCTAAACCAATACCCGTTAAAAAGCGCAATACCACCAAACTATTTAGGTCTGGTGCATAAGCCGAAGCCAAGGTAAAACCACCAAAGATCAACATGGAAATGGTTAAAACAATTTTTCGTCCAAATCGATCCGCTGTTGGTCCTGAAACCAATGCTCCAATGATCATGCCACCGAGTGCAGCACTCATTACTGGCCCGAGTTGAGAGCGATCAATGCCCCAATCCTGAGCCAAAGCAGGTGCAATAAAACCCATTGCAGCAGTATCGATACCATCAACAAATACAATGAGAAAACAAATAATTGCGATCATCCATTGATATTTGCTCACAGGTGCCTCATTAATCAGTGCCTGTGCATCCATACTGTTTTTTTGGGCAGCAAATTCCTGTGCCATAGTTGCCTCCTTGTAGGCGAATTCCTTTCTAACCCTTATGGTTATATGTTTTGAATAAACTTGGACAATGTCTGATTGAACACTTGGGGCTGTTCAATATTGGATAGATGCGACGCTGCCAAGATTTCAAGCTGACTGGTTGCAATGAGTTGATGCATAAACTCTGCATCTTGAACCGTTGTGACAGGATCGTATTGCCCTGCAATAATTAACGTTGGAATCTGAATTTGATGCAGTTGATCTCGAACATCAGCATCAGCTAAAGCACGACACGCATTGGCATAACCTTGTGCAGGTGTCACTGCAAGACTTTGAATGGTCTTTTGCGCTAAAACATCATGCGCATAATCAAAATATTCACTAAACCAACGCGTATGCGTGGTTTTTACAATGTCAGCCAAACCGTTTTGTTCAACACTCTCCGCACGGGTATTCCATGCTTCGGCAGTGCCAATTTTTGCTGCGGAATTTGCAACAGTAATGCTGTGAAAACGTTCGACATGATAGATGGCTAAAGCCAATGCAGTAATCGCGCCCATTGAAATGCCACAGAAATGAACTTTTTCAATGGCTAAGGCATCCAGAATATCGACCACATCTTCAACTAGATTTTGCAATGTACTATTGGCAATGACTGCGCTTGCACCATGCCCGCGTGTGTCATAGCTAATAATTTGATAATGATCAGCCAAAGCTGCAACTTGTGCCTGCCACATACCGTGGTCGGTTCCCAAAGAGTTGGAGAACATGATGACTGGCGCATCTTTTAGACCTTGCACTTGAACTGCAAGTGGATGTCCTTGACGATTATTGATATGCGTGATCATGTGCTTACTCCCCTTTTTCTGCTTGTAGCACGGCATCAATTTGCGCCTGAATATTGCCGAGGTAAGTTGCTGGCTGGAACAGCTCATCCAAAGCCTGATCATTAAAATGAGTGTTGACTTCATCCATCGCTGACAAGATGATTTTTAAATGCTGCTGTTGAGCAACTGCTTGCTGACAGGCTTGCTCAACCAGATGATGTGCATTTAAACGACCAATCTTGGGTGCAAGTGCCATCATCACCGCTTCGGCCATGATCAAACCCTGCGTACATTCAAGATTGCGTTGCATCGCCTCTGCATTGACTTGCATATGCTCAAGCACATCGCAACTACGTTCCAATGCGCCTGCACAGAGCTGGAAAATTTCTGGGATTACCAACCATTCTGCATGCCAAGCGCCTAAAGCTCTCTCATGTTCTTGCACCATGCTTTGATAGACGCTCGCCATTAAGGCAGGTACACGATTGGCTGCGGCAAGAATTGAAGCTGCTGCCACAGGATTACGCTTATGTGGCATAGTCGATGAACCACCACGCCCTTTTGCTACGGGTTCAAAAACTTCTGCGATTTCAGTTTGCATCAGCAATGACCAGTCTTTCGCCATCTTGCCAACATTGCCAACAATCAAAGCAAGGGTACTGGCAATCTCAACCATACGGTCGCGCTCGCCATGCCATGTACATTCAGGCGCTGTTAACTTGAGTTGTGCTGCAAAAACTTCGACCACCGCTGAACCTTGATCTTGTAAAGATGCCAGTGCGCCTGCTGCACCACCGAGTTGTGCAGTCAATACGCGAGTTTTTATTGTCTGTAAGCGATCAAGATCACGTTTCAAGGCTGCTGCCCAACGGGCAAATTTATGTCCTAAAGTAATCGGCAAAGCTTGCTGTAACCACGTCCGCCCAATCATGACCTGATCGCGATATTGCTGCGCTTGCTTCAAGCAAATTTGATATGCCTGGTGCAGTTGCTTTTCGATCAAAACCAAGGCATCACGGCACTGTAAAATCGTTGCTGTATCAATAATATCCTGACTGGTCGCGCCCCAATGCACATAGCGTGATGCATCTTCATCCTGCTGTTTCACCAAAGCGGTGAATTGTTTGACCAATGGAATCGCAACATTACCTGCCAACCCTGCTGCTGTAGCCAGTGCATCTAGATCGATTTGCGCTACAGCATTTTGACCCACCTGCTCTATGATGCTGGCGGCAGAATCAGGAATCACTTTGACCTGTGCCTGAGCTTTGGCTAAAGCCACTTCAGTCTGGATCATATATTTCAATAAAGCTTGGTCACTAAAAATGGCCGTGACTTCAGGCTGATAAAATAAGCTGGCGTATAACTGGCTCATAACAGACCTCACTCAACACGTTGAATAATCAAGGCAATCCCTTGACCGACACCAATACACATTGAACACAAGGCATATTGTCCCTTGATCTGTTCAAGCTGGTTTAAGGCGGTGGTCACCAGACGCGCACCTGAAGCACCCAAAGGATGACCCAAGGCAATCGCACCACCATTCGGGTTGATACGTACATCGTCATCACTTAAACCTAAATCACGAGTCACCGCTAAAGCTTGTGCGGCAAAGGCTTCATTGAGTTCAATCACATCCATTTGTTCTAGCGTGATATTAGCCTGTTTCAGTAATTTTTTGATCGCAGGTGCAGGTGCAAAACCCATAATCCGTGGTTCAACCCCAACGGTAGTCGCAGCAATAATTTTGGCGCGTGGTTTGAGTTGATATTTTTCCACTGCGTCGTCTGAAGCAATCAATACAGCGGCCGCGCCGTCATTAATTCCAGAAGCATTACCTGCGGTCACCGTACCATCCGCTTTGACCACACCTTTGAGTTTGGTTAAGGCTTCCAATGTGGTCGATGCACGTGGATGCTCATCACGATCGACCACAACTGCATCACCTTTACGCTGTGGAATGGTCACAGGGATGATTTCACGGGCAAAGAAGCCTTTGGCTTGGGCCGTTGCCGTACGTTGTTGGCTGTTTAAAGCAAACTGGTCCTGATCGGCACGGTTGATGTTGAACTGTTCCGCCACGTTTTCTGCGGTTTGTGGCATGGTGTCCACGCCATACATGTCTTTGAGCTTTGGATTGATGAAACGCCATCCCATGGTGGTGTCTTCAATCTTTTGACTACGGCCAAAGGCACTGTCTGATTTGCCCATCACATAGGGCGCACGGCTCATACTTTCGACGCCACCGGCAATAATCAGGTCAGCTTCGTTGGCTTTAATGGCACGGGCAGCCATGGCAATTGCATCCAGAGAAGAACCACATAAACGGTTCACTGTGGTGGCAGGCACTTGATAAAGTAAGCCTGCCAATAATGCAGACATACGTCCAACGTTGCGATTGTCTTCACCTGCCTGATTGGCACAGCCATAGATCACATCATCGACTTGCTGCCAATCTACTTTTGGATTGCGTTGTATAAGTGCCTGAATTGGAATGGCTCCCAAGTCATCAGCACGGACAGGTGCAAGACCACCTGCATAGCGACCAAATGGGGTACGGATGGCATCAATGATATAAGCGTTTTTCATGTGTTTTTTCCTTTATCTAAAATCCCTCCCAACCTCCCTTTGCTAAAGGGAGGAGTTCCGCTCTTTTTAAAGGAGGGAGACCTCACTCTATTGTTTAGATGAAGTCCCCCTTCACAAAGTGGGATCTAGGGGGATTTCAATTATTATCCTTGCGTCGCATCAATCAACTGAGCACCTGTCAAAGCCTGCAACTCCTCAAAGCTCAAACCATCCACTTTCTCAATCACTTTTAAACCGTCTACGGTCACATCAATTACACACAGGTCGGTATAAATACGATCGACACATTTCAACCCTGTTGCTGGATATGAAAGCGTTTCAACAATCTTGGGTTCACCTTGCTTGGTATTATGATCGGTGGTGATAAATACTTTCTTGGCACCTACCGCTAAATCCATCGCACCACCCACCGCAGGAATCGCATCTGCTGCACCGGTATGCCAATTGGCTAGATCACCATTGGCTGCTACTTGGAAAGCACCCAATACCGCGATATCTAAATGCCCGCCACGCATCATGGCAAAGGAGTCACCATGATGGAAAAAACTGCCACCAGTGAGCATGGTGACGTATTCTTTACCCGCATTGATCAGTTCAGGGTCTTCCTCACCTTTGGCTGGTGGTGGACCGAATGCCAACAGGCCATTTTCCGAATGTAGGAATACATCTTTATCCGCAGGAAGATAATTGGAAATCTTGGTTGGCAGGCCTATGCCGAGATTGACATAAGCACCATCAGGAATATCTTGTGCGACACGTTCAGCAATTTGGTCACGGCTTAATTTTTGATAGCTCATTGTTCTACTCCTGTGCCATTGGCTGTATCAACAGCGACCACATGCTGTACAAAAATTCCAGGGGTAATGATGTGTTCAGGATCAAGCTGACCGAGTTCGACCAGTTCAGACACTTGTGCAATGGTGACATCCGCTGCCATCGCCATGATTGGGCCAAAGTTACGTGCAGATTTGTTATAGACCAGATTGCCCCAGCGATCGCCTTGATGTGCTTTGATTAAGGCAAAGTCAGCTTTGATGGGATATTCAAGTACATAGTCTTTGCCATCGATATGACGGGTTTCTTTACCTTCCGCCAAGAGTGTTCCAAAGCCAGTTGGGGTAAAAACTGCACCGAGGCCCATGCCCGCAGCTTGAATACGGCATGCCAGATTACCTTGCGGCACCAGTTCCAATTCAATCTTGCCAGCACGATAGAGTTCATCGAATACCCATGAATCGGACTGACGTGGGAAAGAACAGATGATTTTACGTACTGCCCCTGTTTTAAGCAGTTTGGCCAAGCCATAATCACCATTGCCAGCATTGTTATTGACGATGACAAGGTCTTTGATACCAAGTTCGATCAATCCATCAATCAATTCAGCGGGTTGTCCTGCGGTGCCGAAACCACCAATCATGATGGTTGCGCCATCCTTGATCTGTGACAGTGCCTCAGTCAATGTGAGCGTACTTTTATCAATCATCTACCTACTTCCTGTACGATGCATCACTCGTATTTTCATCCTGAAAACCGATGAAATTAAGTCGAGTGCTTTGTTCGGATTTCTTCTATTCATTCTTGATAAATTCTGCGCTCACTTCTAGACGTTGAAGTGCATTTTGTTCGATGATTATTTTTTATGTTCGATCATCGAACATTATCCAAGTAAAATAGTCATCTTTCGCTTAGAATGTTTTTATAAAGAACCCGTTTTAGCAAGGATGTCTAAATTATGGAAAATGATCAGGAAAAGAATCCGCGTTTGATTCATCATAACGAAAATAAAAAGACCATTCGGCATGAAGACTTTATTGCAGGAATCGCGAAAGGCTTGGCAATTTTAGAATGCTTCGGTCCCGAACGGCATCGCTTGAATATGAGTACCGCCGCTGAAAAAACAGGCATGACCCGCGCGGCTGCACGACGCCATTTACTCACTTTAGAATACTTAGGCTATTTAGATTTTGATGGACATTATTATTATTTATCACCCAAGATTCTAAAATTTTCAGGGGCTTATCTCGATGGTTCCACACTTCCAAAAATATGTCAGCCCTTATTAAATCTTTTAACCAATCAAACCTCGTTGATTTATTCGGTGATGGTCTTAGATGGTTATGAAGCAATTACCATTGCCCGTAGTGCAGCTCACCAACAAACCGATCGGGTCAATCCTTATGGCTTACATTTAGGCAATCGGCTCCCTGCCCATGCGACTTCTGCTGGCAAAATTCTGCTGGCACATTTAACACCTGAACAACAAAAACGATGGTTAGAAAAATACCCGTTAAAACGTCTAACCAAATATACCCATACCGAAACTGATCAATTTTTAGAATTACTGCATGAAATCAAAGAACAAGACTGGTGCTATTCCTGTGAAGAACATGAATTGGGGGTGCATGCTGTGGCTGTACCTATATATGATTCCAATGCAGCAGTTGTTGCTGCCTTAAATATCGTGTCTCCAACCATGCGTACCACCAAAGATTATTTAATTGCCCATATTTTACCTTTACTACAAGAAACGGCTCGCGATTTACGCCAAATCATTTAATCAGATAAAAAAAAGCCACATCTGGAAATGTGGCGAAAGGTGTATTGCTGCTACGGCTTATGTCCGTATCTTTAAATTAACCACCCTTGCTTAAATGAACATTAAAGTTTTTAACGATCATTATGTTTTGTGTCTCTGTGTGTAAACAGAAATCAAGAAAATTGCTTTAACCAAAACCATAATTACCAACTCACATTGACACGTCGATTGGGTGCAAGACAACCGATCAATTGTTGATTATGCTGATCGCCTGTACATTGCTGATATACATCAGTTTTACTATTGGCCTGTATTTGAATACGATTTCCATCAATACCATGAGCAACCAATAACTTCGCAACTGTATTGGCCCGCTGCGAAGACAAACGATAGTTGTAGGCGAACTTACCCAAAGGATCGGTAAAACCTGCGACAATAATCGGAGTATTTGAACTTTCTGCTTTTATTCTTTGAGCAATATCCGCAATCGAGGTCGTACCCGTCTCAATCGCGGTTTCATCAAAGCGATCAAAAGCAAAGAAGATACTGGCTGCCTTCGTTGCAGCTACAGGAGCAACGACAGGTTTCTCAGGTAATTGATTATTCTCCCCCCATGCAATCAAACCCTCACATGCTTCTCCTTTCCACGAGAGTCTTTCGGCAATATAGTGTTTATCAAAATCAACTCTTAGCTGACAACGTTGATATTTTTGTGTTTTGGGGATACGGATATCAAGTACATAATTCCATGTTTTAACAGAAAAAATCCCTTCACTAAATTGTGGATTTCCCAATAGATGACGAATTTGATCTTTGGTTAAACCCGTATCTAAACGTGCAACGCTGTCATATTCATAACGTTTCACTTGCTTTAGATAGCTTTTATCGACATTGGGAAAAGTGACTTCCTCCTGCTGAACCTGTTTCATATCATCGGCTTGTGCGTAGATTGAAGAAAACCCTATCGCCAACACGCTGATCATCAATAATGTATTTTTTCTCATTTCTTGCTCCAAATTCTTATAAATTTATGTTGGGAGAGTCTAGCTCTCCCTTTGTTCATTATTTTAATCAAGCACGGTGCTCACGCCGACACGCACCAACGCCCCACCTTGACTACCAAGTGCAGCACCACTGGTGAGTGACCAACGACCATTATCTGCTGTTTTTCTGAGAGTCACCCCTACAGCATTCTGATTATTATAATAACCAGCACCAACGGCTAAGGTGACTTTACCAGCTACATATGGGGCTTGTTCTAATGCTGCATTTGCAGCGATACCCGCAGACATTTTTTCTTCTAAATTGTCAATGCGCCCATTGGTTTCATAAAAGACTTGCTCGATTCGATCACCCAAGTTATTAATTTGATTGCCCATATTAATATTGGCTTGATTCAATGCACCCAGCGCATCTCCTACATTGTTATAGGATCCATTATTTACATTGTAGGTTGGCTCAGTAAATTTGCCATTTTCATACTTCGCACCGCCACCAAGTGACTTGGTAATGTATTGGTTCGATGTATTCAATTGTGAACCATTCACCGCCTCTTTCGACGTGCTATTGACTGCTCCATCTGCAACATTGCTAATAACTTTGTTGCCAGCATTAATACCTGCTTTAGTAATCTGAACATCACCAACTGTTACATTATCCGCAGTTACTTTTTGCGAAGTAACGGTTTTAAAAGTGACATCATCAGTCGTTGCAACTTTGAACTCTTTACCACCGGAACTATTTACAGTTTCTGTTACCGTCATATTTTGACCTGCAACTACAGTAGAATGCTGTCCCGCTTTTTGGTTAATTGAGCTAATGGCATCATTGATGTTGGTCGCACCTGTTCCACCAATATTGGTAATGGTATTTCCATCGCCGCCAACAAATGCACCATCTCCCAACATGTCATGCAATTGACTACCATTCACAGCATCTTTACTGTTCTTAGCGATGCTACCCTCTGCAACGTTGGTAATTTTTTTATTACCAGCATCAATTCCACTTTGGGTGACACTCGGCCCATCTTTAATGGTAAGACCGTTGTTATTGAGCGTGGTATTTCCTGCTTGAACACTATCCACCTTAATGTCTTTAGCCAAATCAACTGTGACATTATTGCCGCTATTATTGACCTTAATATTTCCATCTTTATTTGCAAAATCAACCGTATCTGTTGGTTTTACTTGGCTTGAATTTTGCCCATTGGTGGTTAAATTCCAACCTTTGCTCACCGTTTGCACAGTATTATTCACTGATTTAATCGCATCATGGATGGTACTTTCACCAGTGTTCCCGATATTGTTATTGATAAATGTGCCTGTGTTTGGATCATAAGTGGTTGTGCCACCAATGATGTTTTTCACGCCATCTCCAACTGCAAATAATTGACTGCCATTCACGGCATCAGTCGACGTCGCATTTACATCACCTTTGGCGACATTGGTGATCTTTTGATTGCCTGCACTGATTCCATTCTTGCTAATACTTGGGCTATTTGCGATTGCATTGCCACTACCATCCACAAAGCTAAGACCATTACTATTGATCAATGTTCCTGCTGCGTTGACACTATTCACTGCCAAGTCTTTGGAGAG